>NZ_AP018665.1 GCF_003967075.1 Sphingobium amiense | reverse complement strand
GAGATTCCGCTTTTGTGGGTTTGATGGCCCACAATAGCGACGTTGGCAGTTTCGAGCAACGATTTGGCCATCGAACTTACAACTTTACCGATGATCTCCGAGCCGTTTCGGATTTCAAGGTAATGCCAATGCGCCCTGGTAGAGACGCACCGATGATCTCCGAGTCGGTGCAAGCTTTCCGAAAACTTGCTGCGTCCGGCTGCACCGAGCGATGCCCTGTGGATAAATACCGATGATCTCAGTACCTTCCGATGATCTCGGTGCGTCCTACCAATGATCTCGGTGCCAACAGACCGATGATCTCGGAGCGCATACCTATTACATGAATCCCTGAATCAATCCGATTCGCGAATCGGCTTCAAAATTTCGATTTTTGAAAGTGGGAAGGGGCGATTCGGCAAAAGCGGCACCGAGATCATCGGTCGAATTGCAACTCTCACCCCTGATTTCCCGCCAAAACTGCCAACAGGGTTGATTTCGAAACCCAAACCTGTTGAGACAGCGCCATCACAGACCCCGGAGATTCGGGGAAGGGCGGAACAATGAACGGAGATCAGCATAGGCCGATTGGGCACCAATATGCACTCGCCATGATCGATGGCGGTGCAGAGAATGTCCGGAAGCTTGCCTCCACTGCCGGAACCCAATTGACGCTCGACGCCTTCCTGCGAGTCCACGACGAAGAGCCTGTCCCGGCATTTCTCCATTCCGCGCTTTGCGCCATGTCGCTCCCGACCAAGCGCCCGAAGGACGACACGCTCCCGATTATCCGGGAAGACGGCAAGTACGCGCTGGCAATCAACCCTCGGCCGGTTCTTCAAAATATCGATGGCAAGTCGGTCATGAGAAGCCTGGGTGTTCCATATGGGGCCTATCCCAGGGTTGCGCTCATCTATCTGCTTTCACAGGCGGTAATGAAGCGTTCGCGCGACGTCTATCTCGGCCGCAACTTCACGGAATGGATGCGGCGGCTTGGCTATCAAACGGTGTCCTATGGCCCCCGTGGCACCGCAAATCTGATGCGCGAACAGGTCGACCGCTTGCTGGCGTGCGAGTGGCAGATTCGCTGGGATGGCACCGAAACGGACGACAACGCCTTTGCGGTCCGCGATGTGAAGATCTCAAATGAATATGCTGGTTCACTCGACAAGAACGGCACCTTCGCGCGGGAAATCCGTATGTCGGAGGTCTTCTACAGTCACCTTATCGAGCACGCTGTCCCATTAAACGAAGTAGCGATCCGGGAGCTTAAAGGGACGCCAACGGCGCTCGATCTCTATACCTATCTTGCCTATCGCCTCCCACGGATCGGCTCCGACAAGGGGCAGATCATTTCTTGGGATCAACTGGCAAAGCACCTCGGCAACGAGGCTGACAGCAAGCGCTTTCGTCAAACGGTGCGGGAGACGATGCAGCTCGTCTCGGCGGTTTATCCCAACGCGAACGTCGATCTCTCCGGCAGGAAGGTGGTCCTTCATCCGTCTCCAGCGCCGATGGAGCGTAAATTGGTCGGACCCCATTTGCGACTTGTTGGGGCGCCAGGCGTCGAAACGGCACCGAGATCATCGGTTCGCACCGTTCCGCAGGCAACGAAACCCGCAGCGAAATCAGACGAACCGCTTCACGCATTCCCGCCGGGAACGCTTTCCTATGGCGACCGCGAACAGGCGTTTCGGAGTGTCGGTCTCACTAAGGGCCATCCTTGGTCAGTCGACGATATGGCCAACGCATTCCGCAAGGGATTCGCCGATATCAAGAGGCCCCGGACCGACACCGAATGGATGCGGCTCTGGGAGGCCTTCGTGATCAAATATGCGGATCGGCGGAAGAACCGGCCTGACGATTGACCGATGATGTCCGAGCCGTTCGTCGCCTGCGAACGAGCCCGAGTCGTGCCCGATGAAGCG
Source organism: Sphingobium amiense (assembly GCF_003967075.1). Taxonomy (NCBI): domain Bacteria; kingdom Pseudomonadati; phylum Pseudomonadota; class Alphaproteobacteria; order Sphingomonadales; family Sphingobiaceae; genus Sphingobium; species Sphingobium amiense. The sequence goes on along the minus strand of NZ_AP018665.1, from coordinate 210,489 downwards.
ATCAACGTGAGCGCGCCGACCCTCATCGTTGATAGGTCCGGGTCACAGCGCCATGCGCTGAAAGAGGGAAGGGGGGATGTGGCTACCGAGCAGGAGGTAGTCCTATGCCACTCACGGCCAAACGACCGACCCAGGAACTTGTTGACCTCGTAGGCGCTCTTGGCGGCACCTGGACCGGCTACAGGGCTATGGCCCGTTGCCCGGCACATGGCGACAACGATCCAAGTCTTTCGATCCGCCAAGGTGACCGCGGCATTCTGGTGACGTGCTTCGCGGGTTGCGCACGCGATGATGTTCTGCGGGAATTGCGTCGGGTTCGAACCGGCCAACATTATGCAATACCGGAACAGGATCGACCGCAAGGCAGCGCCAATGTCTCGCGCATCTGGGAGCAGGCCGTTGGCGTCAAAGGGACGCTGGCCGAGCGCTATCTTGAGCGACGCAACTTGTTGCCAGCGCCTGCCGACGTGCGCTTCCATTCGCGCTGCCCATACCTCCCGAAGCCGAAAACCGTTTATCGACCGGCTTTGCTGATTGCTGTTCGCGAGATCCGGCAGCTCGTCGCGATCCAGCGCAACTTTCTCGACCCTGCGACAGCGAAGTGCCTCCGAAAAGTCATGCTCGGCGTGCCTGGGACAGGCGCATGGCGGGGCCGGGCAGGGGGCGAGACGCTGGCGATCGCCGAAGGTTTCGAGACTGCCGGCGCCTACACCCGCATCAAGGACATCCCCTGCTGGGCCTCACTTGGCGCCAGGCGGCTCGATCAACTGGTCATTCCACCCGGCATTACGACCCTGCTGATCGCAGAGGACAATGATCCAGAAGGGCGTCGCGCCGCGGCGTCCGCCGAAGCGAAATATGCCCGTCCCGGGCTCATCATCCGCCGCGACCCGCCGCCGCCGGCTTTCAAGGATTGGGCAAAGTTCCTCGACGCGCACTGCCGGACCTGATCCCGGGGCGGAGAGAGGGGAGGGGGATCGAGGGTGTGTCGCTGCGACAGATGCAGCCGCGCAGGAGATTCCCAAATGACCGACCTTTTTCAGACCGCCGAGCGCGGCGACCGTGCCGCTGCGCACATCCTTCTATCCCAACTGGCGTCAGGCGAGCCGGTCACCCGTCAACATCTCAATCGGGCGATGGTGCAGGCGTTCGGCGGAACCGATGCCGAAGGACGCTGGACGCAGCGCTCAAGCTTCGAGGTGCTAGAGCACGCACTCGCCCTTCATCTCCGTGGATCATTGGCGCCTCTGGCCAGCCTCGCCGATGTCGCCGCGCGGATTGACCTCGCGCAGCGCCTCCCCACTCAGACCGTGCGGAGCGAAGACCAGATCGAATGGCAGCAATTCTCGACTCCTGTCGACATTGCGGCCGTCGCGATTCTGCTCGCAGATGTCCGGCAGGATGACGTCATTCTCGAGCCCAGCGCCGGCAACGGTTTGCTCGTTGCACAGCTTGGGGCTCATCGATCGCTGCATCTCAACGAGCTCGATCCGATCCGCCGCGATCGCCTGCACGGCGTTTTCCCCGGCGCAACGATCACCGGCCATGATGGGGCGATTCTTGATGCTGCTCTTGGCGACGCACCGCGTCCTTCCCTGATCCTCATGAATCCGCCGTTTTCGCGGTCGCTCGGCCGCGGCGTCGATGATCTTGCGGCCGTTCGGCATCTTCAGGCTGCACTTCGCCGATTGCAGACTGGGGGCCGCCTCGTTGCCATCATGCCCGACTGGTTCGGACCGACCACCCGAATGCGCGACCACTACGAGACCGTCCTTCGCGGATCGACAGTGCAAGCCTCTGTTCGACTTGAAGGCTGCTATCTCAAACACGGCACGTCTATCGACGTGCGAATCTTCGTCATCGACAAGGTCGCCGGCAGGCTCGCACCAGAAGTCATCCAGGGTGGATCAATCGCGGAACTGCTCGACGTTCTCACCGTGACACCTCGCCTGTCCCTTGTCGCAGATCAGCCGGCACCCGCGCCGAAGCGGGGCGGAGGCATCTCGCTCTTCAGAGCGGTCAAAAGCGCCAAGCCCATGCCCCGGGCCTTTCACGCTGCCGTGCGCAACCATGTCTTGCCGGTTGCTTACACCAGGCTCGAAACCCCGGCGCCGCTGCTCGAACAGACCGGCGTCTATCTGCCCTATCGGCCAAGCCGCCTGGTTTTCGACAAAGCCGGCGAACACCCGACTGCGCTCGTCGAATCCGTTGCCATGGGATCAATCCCAGCGCCGATCCCCGATTACGTCCCTTCGCTGCCGGAGCGGACTGTCACAGAGCGTTTGCTCTCGGCCTCCCAGCTCGAAACCGTCGTTTACGCCGGCCATGCCTGGGCTCAGACGATCCCTGGGCGCTTCTCACCGGACAAGGATGGTGTCGGCCTCGTTATCTCGGAGGAGGGCCGCGGCTACCGAAAGGGTTTCTTCCTCGGGGACGGAACCGGGGCAGGCAAGGGTCGCCAAATCGCGGCCGCCATTCTTGACAACTGGCTTCAGGGGCGGCGTCGCAATATCTGGGTCACCAAGAACGCGCCCCTCCTCGAAGATGCTCGCCGTGATTGGACGGCCCTCGGCGGGCTCGCCGGTGACATTCAGCCCATATCGAACTGGAAGATCGACGAACCCATCAGGCTTGACCAGGGCGTCCTTCTGGTCACCTATCCGACCCTTCGATCGATGCGCGGGGAACATAGCCGGCTGAAGCAGATCATCGACTGGGCCGGCGCCGATTTCGACGGCGTCATCGCCTTCGACGAAGCGCACGAGATGGGCGGTGTCGCAGGAGGCGAGGGCGCACTCGGAGCCAAGGAGGGATCGCAACAGGGCATCAGCGGCGTTCGGCTCCAGAACCATCTGCCCGCCGCGCGGATCCTCTACGCCTCTGCGACGGGGGCGTCCGAGGTCAACAACCTTGCCTATGCCGTGCGGCTCGGGCTCTGGGGACCGGAGACGGCGTTCGCCAATCGCGAGCAATTCATCTCCAGCATTCGCCAGGGCGGGATCGCCGCCATGGAATTGGTCGCACGCGATCTCAAGGCGACTGGGCTCTACATGGCGCGAGCGCTGAGCTTCGCCGGTGTCGAATATGAGATCCTGCGGCACGAACTGACGCCCGCGCAGATCGAGATCTACGACACTTACGCCAATGCCTGGGCGATCTTATGCGCAGCTGCGCATAAGATCGCTTATCGCGAGGTAGCGATAATGCGCAGGAGCGCGGCATAGTCGCTGAATTCCTGCACTGTCGTGCGATCTTGCTGCACATTATTTTGATTGCGAACCTCGGTGGTCTCTGGACCAGCTGAGGAAACAATCATGTTGCAGACGCACGACGAATTGATCGCCGAACTCTCGAATTTGCTCACGGCGCAGAATTATAACCCGGTGGTTGTGGCGAACCATCGACTCTACGCGCGCGCATTTCTCGATTATCTGGCCGAGTGCGACATGCAGGTCGAGACTGTGACGCCTCAGCAGGTCGACCAGTATTTTTGCTATGCAATCCAGGATTTTCAGGCCCAGTATGGCCGAGTTCCCTGTCCGCGGTGGCACATGTTGCCCCGCACGTCAATCAACAAGCTCCTCCGGCTTGCTCAAGGCAAATGGCCGCCCGAGCCGGAGATAATCGAACCGGAAACTGTGTACCGGCAGGCGATCTGCTGCGAATACGAGGCATGGCTGCGCGACGAGCGCGGTCTGGCAAGCGCTACCATCGCGGCGCTTATGTGGGAGGCACGGAACTTCCTGCGATGGCAGTTCGAACGGAGCGGTGCTGCCAGCCTCGACACGTTGAGCATCGTGGAAGTCGATCTCTACATGGACATGCGCGCGCCTGGATTAAGGCGCAAATCATTGGCCGATGTCGCTGAGCGGCTCCGGTCGGTGGTGCGCTATCTGCATCGGACGGGACGCATCCCGACTGATCTCACGCCGCACATCATCGGCCCCATGCTTTACGCCTATGAAGATGTGCCCTCGACGTTGGACAAGAGCCAAATCGCCGCGGTGTTGGCGACGACGAAGAAGGACGGATCGCCGCGAGGAATGCGCGATTTTGCGGTACTTCAACTGCTTGCCACATATGGGTTGCGCGAAGGTGAGATATGCCGCCTTCGGCTTGAAGACGTGAACTGGCGCGGAGAATCCCTGCGTATCCGTCACACCAAGACCAATGCGTACTCCTACATGCCGCTATTGGCGCCGGTTGGTGAGGCGCTGCTCGACTATCTGCGTCATGGGCGCCCCCAGGTCGAGGGGCGGGAAATCTTCATCCGATCCTGCGCGCCCTACATCGCAATGACAAACCTGTACGGCATGATCCGCGGGCGGTTAGCAGCCGCAGGCGTCGAGCCGCCGGGAAAGCGAGGAGCGCATGTCTTCCGCCACGCGCGAGCGGTCGAACTACTGCGGGCGTCGGTCCCGCAAAAGATCATCGGCGACGTGCTCGGGCATCGATCAATCGAATCCACCAATGCCTATCTCAAGCTGGCGACAGATGATCTCCGAGCCGTGGCGCTCGAGGTACCCGGCTCGGAGATGCTGTCATGAGCGCCTGGCACGATCCCGATTGCACCGTTGTTGACGCCTTCCTGGAAAAATCGCAGTTCCGGCCGGGAAGCAGACCGACTTATCGCTGGTTCCTTCGCAGCTTCGAGGATGTAGCCCGACGTCATCCCGCGGTTGACCGGCAGATGCTCGACGTCTGGCTGAAGGAAATGGAAAAACGTTGGCGAATGCCGACGCTGCTCAACCAGGTCTGCATTGTCGATCGCTTCCTCGAACACCTCGTCGAAATCGGGCTGATCGCCGAGAATCCCGTTGCTGTGCTTCGTCGTCAGTACAACGCCAAACAAAACAAGCCGATCTGGCGGGCTCTCGCTTCCCCCAATCCCGACGAAGCCCTGGCCGCATTGCGACGGCCCGCGCCCTACGGCAGCGTGCTGGGGGACTTCATGCGCGAGCATGTCGCGTTGATGCGCAGCCGGGGCTATCAGTATGAGACCCAGGCTCACTGGCTATTGCGGTTCGATCGGTTCCTCCAGGCGAACCCCGAACTTGCCGGGGCATCGCTTGAGACAATGCTGGCGCGCTGGGCAACTGCCAAGCCGACCCGCAATCACGCGGCTGAATGTCAGAAGCTGGGGCGCATCCTGACCAAGGCGCGGTATCGCCTTGATCCCAGAATCCCGCCAAAACGCTTCAACGCCCGGCCAGAGCGGGAAGTGGCGCGCGAGCATCGACGGCCGCATATCTTCAGTCCGGCCGACGTCCGGCGGTTGCTCGATGTTGCCCGCTCGTATCCGTCGCCGGATGCTCCGCTGCGGCCTATGGTCCTCTACACGATGGTGGTTCTGGCCTATTGTGCCGGACTGCGCCGTAGTGAACTCGCCGGGCTTGATCTGGGTGACGTGGACCTTCAATCGGACACGATCACGATCCGGGAAACGAAGTTCTACAAGACCAGGATCTTGCCGCTAACCGGCAGCGTCATGGCCGAATTACGGGCCTATATCGATGCAAGGCGGCGCGCCGGCGCCCCGCAGGATCCGCGGTCCGGGCTCTTCTGGCACGAGCACTTCAATGATCGCTATACCCCCGTGACGGTCTCAACGATGATTACCAACGTCATGCGCCGCGCCGGGTTCAAGCCCCCGACGGGGCGGGCGGGACCACGCGTTCATGACCTGCGCCACTCGATGGTCGTGAACCGAATCCTTCAATGGTATCGATCCGGCGTCAATCCGCAGGACAAACTGCGCTTTCTCTCCACCTATATGGGGCACCGGGACATCAACTCCACGCTGGTCTACATCACTGTCACGCAGGACCTGCTGCATGAGGCAAGCGAGCGGTTCCGTACCGTTGGCGTCCGATGCCTCACAATGGAGGCGCGGCCATGACGAAGAGCAATCCGTTCCCCGCGTTGTTGCGGGCGTTCTTCCAGGAATGGTTGGCCGAGCAACGCAGTGCTTCGGTTCATACGATCCGGTCTTACCGCGACACCTGGCGATTGTTGCTTCGGTTTATCGCGGAGCGAAAAGGCGGCGGGGTTGCGCGGATCACGCTGGCCGATGTCTCGGCCGGCGAGGTGCGCGCGTTCCTCCATCATACCGAGCATGGGCGCAAAAGCACAATCGGCACGCGAAACTGCCGGCTCGCAGCGATCCGCAGCTTCTTCAGCTACGTGGCGGACAAGGATCCCGAATACATTGCGCAATGCGCCGAGGTCCTGACCGTCCCGCTGAAGCGGGAGCCCACCGCTGCACCCTGCTATCTCGAGACGGGGGAGGTCGAGGCGATCCTTGCTCAGCCCGACCGATCGACAATCGAGGGGATGCGCGACCATGTGTTGCTCTCGTTCCTCTACAACAGCGGCGCGCGCATCCAGGAAGCTCTCGACCTCTGTACCGACGCGATCCGGTTCGACGCACCGAACTTCGTGCGTCTTTACGGCAAGGGGCGCAAGGAACGCATCTGTCCGCTCTGGCCAGAAACAGTGACGTTGCTCCGGAAGTTGTTGGAACGCCAACCACGTGGGGCAGAAGAGCGAATCTTCGTGAATCGATACGGTGAGCCCCTGGGCGCCTCCGGGGTGCGGTTCAAGTTGGCCGCCTATGTTGAGGAAGCCGCCAAATCCATGCCGACGCTTCGGTCCAAACATGTGACGCCGCACAGCTTCCGGCATGCCACCGCCGTTCACCTTGTCGCTGCCGGGGTCGACATCACCGTCATCCGCAGTTGGCTTGGACACGTCAGCCTCGATACGACCAACCACTACGCACAGGCCAATCTGGAGACCAAACGAAAGGCGCTTGAACAGGTAGGCGCGCCGGCGGCGAGCAACGTCCCACCATCGTGGAAACGCGATGCCAGCCTGATGGAATGGCTCGACACCCTGTGAAATAATGCGAAGGACGTGGCGAAGTGTGCCGCCGCTTTGCGGGGCCGCGCCGCGCTCCTGCGCATTATCGCGACCTCGCGATAATCCATCATCCACCGGAACATGGAAAAAGCCCTGGAACTCACCGGCGTCGTCGATGGTCTCGAGAACACCACTTTGAATAGCGGGGCGAAGGCATCGGCCCGCTCGCGCTTCGAGTCCACCAAGCAGCGTTTCTTCGGCCAGGTGCTGCTTTCGATGAAGCTGCCAACGGTCATCGCCGCGGTCGGCGAGCATCTTATGGCGGGCCAGTCGGTGGTGCTTCAACTGGTGACGACGGCCGAGTCCATCCTCGACCGGCGATTGGGCATGCTCAGCCCGGATGAGCGCGTCGACCTCGAAATCGACCTCAGCCCTCGTGAATATGTTTTATCTGGATCTCCAGATAAGACATATTCTTTGCAGTCGAGATTTATGTCGAGCGGTTCGCGCGCAGGCGCGGATTTACGGGATGAAGACATCGGTTTTACTCCAGATAATTAAGGTGACTGGATGCCAGGCGCGCTACGGCCCCGGGGCGATGCTCGTTTTCGAACGTCGTTGAGCATCATGATCAGCGGATCCGCTGGCGGCCTGAAGCGGCCTGGCTTGACCAATGGCGACCCATGCGCAGCGAGGATTTGCAGCTTTTCCTCGGGGTCGGCCCGCAGATAGGCTTCCGTGCTCTGGATACTGGCATGCCCAAGCCAGAGCGCCACTTTGCGGATGTCGCCGGTCGCAGCGAGCGTGTGCATCGCGCAGGAATGCCGGAGCACGTGGGGCGTGACCCGCTTGCGCAGCAGCGACGGCTGCTTCTTCGCCGCCGTGGCTACATGCTTGGCGAGCCTGAACGCAAATCCGTCGCGCGTCATCGGCTCGCCATGAGCGTTCAGAAATATCTCCATCGCCTGACATTGCGGGCGAACAGCAAGCCAGGCCCGAAGACTTGCCTGTGTCTCGCGCCAGAGAGGGAGGATGCGTTCGCGCCGCCCCTTGCCAATGATGTGGACCGTTGCGAGCGAGCGTTCCGGAAAGTCCTGCATCTGTAGCGACAACAACTCGGCGACCCGCAGACCGCCAGCGTAGGCGAGGTGCAACATGGCGCGATCCCGGGTGCCCAGGCGAGACTGAGGATCGGGTGCATCGAGCAGCGCGGTGATCTCGTCCCGCGTCAGATAGTCGATCAGGGTCGTGTCGGTCCGCTTTGTCGGCACGGCACGTACACGCAGCGCGAGATCGAGGCAGGCTGGGACGCGATACTCGACGTAACGGAAGAACGCCCGGATCGCCGCAAGCCTGGCATTGCGGGTTCTGGGACTGTTCTTCCTTGCCTCCTCCGAATGGTCGAGAAACGCCATGATCAGCGCGGGATCGAAATCCTCAATCGTCAAGTCGGTGGGGCGCCGCTTCAGGTGGTTGGCTGCGAACCGGACCAGAAGCGCGAAGCAGTTCGCGTAGGTCGTCACCGTATGTGGGCTGACGTTGCGTTCGCGAGGCAGATGTTCGCGCAGGAACGCAGCGAGATGGGTGGCGAGCGCGGTCATGCTGCGTCTCCTCGGAAAAGCTGCTCACCTGCTGCGGCGATGTCACGAAGGAGGACCGGTGTTGCTTCGAGATACCAGTATGTGTTGGCTACATCCGTATGGCCAAGATAGGTGCTGAGCGCTGCTAAGTGATGCCGGATCGCCTCCCGATCGTGCTGGCAGGACTCCAGCGACCGAACGGCGAAGGTGTGCCTCAGGTCGTGGACGCGAATGCCCTTGGTTCCGGTCGGACCGCGGAAACCCAGCTTACGAGCCAATCTGACGAAGACGATGTGAACGACCGTCTGGTGTGGCGCCCGGCCTCTCGTGGTGACGAACAGATCATCGCCGCGGGCGTTCAGCCTTCTGCGAATGCTGAGATACGTATCGAGCGCCTCTCGCGTTGATGGCTGGATCGGCAGGAGGCGTTGCTTGCCGAATTTGCCGTTCCGGATAACGAGGCCGTCGTCGACCACATCATTACACTGGAGTGCGAGCGCCTCGGATATCCGCAGGCCGGTCGTCGCCAGCAGGCCGAACAGGTAGTGGTAAGTATGCGGGCTGATCTTGCCTTTGGGCGGAAGATCAAGGGCGGCCTGCATGATCGCTCTGAGTTGTTCGGGCTCGATGATATGTGGTGTCGGGCGGCGTCGCTTCCCTCTTCCGAAGACGCCTGCTGGCGGCACCTGATGCTGCTGATCCTCGGCATGGGCATAGAGGCAGAAGCGGCGGAGGTGGTCGAACCTGTCCCGGGCCACGTTCTGGGAACTGGCCGATCGGCACCAATCGTAGATCCGCTCGACTTTGATGTGCCGATCGCCGAGGTCGTTGGCATAGCTGGCAAAGAGACGGAGCCACCGTTCCTGCGCGTCAAACTTGCGGCCGAAACTGCGATGTAACGCGACATAGCGTTCGATCTGAGCGTTCATCATGCCGCGTCTCCCGGCCAATCCTGAGCGACCTTGAGCAGCATCGGGACGTCGACCTTGGCGTAGATGGCGGTGGTCGCCGGGGAACGGTGGCGCAGGATCGTGCCGACCGATTCAAGGCCGGCGCCGGCGCGCAGCATCCGTGTTGCCAGAGAATGCCGGAAGGCATGGGCACCCGTCGGCACGCCCTCGATGGCGCCCCGATGGAATACACGCGCTACGATGCCTGCGATCTCGGCCGACGAGTTGAACGGCCGGAATGGAGGTTGCACCCGAACGAACAACCGCTCCTCGTCTATCGGTGGGCGGGCCCGCTCGATATAGTCGAGGATCGCATCCCCTACATCCTGGGGCAGCGGCAGGCGATCGGGCCGCCTGCTCTTGCCGCATACCCTCAGACATCCTTCGTTCCAGTCGATATCCGCTAGACGGAGCTGCCAAATGTCACCGGCTCGCAGGCCGAGCCTGGCAAGTAGAAGGATGATGGCCTTGTCACGAATCTCGACCGCAGTATCGGTTTTGCAGGACGCAATGATCCCCTCGACCGTCGCCTCGTCCATATAGCGTGGCAGGGTGCCGAGCCGATAGCGCCTGATGGGCGGAAAGGCATGTTGCAACGCCGCGTCACACTCCCCGCGTGAGACAAGAAAGCGCACATAGCTCCGTATGATGCCGGCGACGGTCGGTGCAGAACCGGGCACCTCGGTGATGCGGTGGCTAACGATTCTTCTGATGGTAGCCGCGTCCAGATCCGATGGCGGACCGAGCAACAAATACCAGCGCTTCACTTCGTCGCTGTAACGACGGATCGTCGCAGCCGAACTGCCGCAATGGGCCTTCAGCCAAGCCTTATAGGCTGTCAGATCCTCGTCTTCATACGGTTGGCTCTCTGCCTGCGGAAGTATCTGCCGGTCGCGCAAAAATCCAAGGAAGCGCCGCGCGCCCTTACTGCGGCGTAACGGACCGTGATGGCCGATCAGCGTTCCGCGCTTGCGGTAAACCGGGCAACGACAGCTGTGGCCAGCATACAAGGCAACATGCTTATCAGTGACATCCTGCCAGCGCAGGCGAGAAACGCGCATCCACGCGGCAAAGTGCGCTGCCTCCGAACGGTAGCTCTTGATGCTCGCCGCGCTGTAATGCTCCTGCACGAGGAATGTCGCGTAATCCGCCAACGCCGTGTCCAGATGATCGATATCATCGGGCACGGCGACCATACCCCGGTCCTCCAGGAAGCGAACAAACCGCCGAACCTTGCTGGTGAACTTCGGACGGTTGGGCTCATGGCGGGAAAAACCCCGACAGCGACACCGATGCTTCTCGAAGCGGCGGACGACAGCGTCATCAACAATCGAGACCGCGATGCCCTGCTGATCGATCCAGTACAGGAAATGGCGAGCGGCCGTTTTGTAAAGCCCCGCTGCAACTGCCGCAGTCCCCAGAAGAGAAGAGTGGAAGGCGGTGGATAGAGTATCTGGGGTGGGAGTGTCTCCCGTCCAGGGCTTGGGCCGTCCGTATGAAACGACCGTTTTTGGCGACGTCATAGATCCTCCAGCTTGTTGGGGCTGGGGGCACCTTAATTATCTGGAGTAAAATCGATGTCTTCATCCCGTAAATCCGCGCCTGCGTGCGAACCGCTCGACATAAATCTCGACTGCAAAGAATATGTCATCGATTATCTCGAGCGCGCTTTCCCTACTCGCCAAATGCGCGTCTTCACCGACGACACAGGCACGCAGCGCTCCGAGCCGATGACGGACGAGACGGGTAATCCCGTCTACAATCCCGAAGCCGAAGCTGCCCGCGCGCTGATGATCGAGCATCTTTGCGCATTGCCGCCGATCATGTCGGCGCTCGACGGCATCCTGGAGCATTTCGGGCATGATCGTGTCGCGGAAGTCACTGGGCGGACAAAACGCCTAATCTCGACGGGCGACGGCCGGCAGAAGCTGGAAACCCGTTCGACCCGTACCAGTCAGGCCGAGGCCGCGGCCTTCATGCAGGGGCTGAAGCGCGTCCTCATTTTCTCGGACGCCGGCGGGACGGGGCGATCCTATCACGCATCAATGGACGTGCCGAACCAGGAGCAACGCGTCCATCTGTTGCTCGAGCCGGGCTGGCGCGCGGACCGCGCCATTCAGGGCCTTGGCCGAACCCATCGGACCCATCAGGCGAGCACGCCACTGTTCCGGCCCGTCACGACCGACTGCAAAGGCGAACTCCGCTTCACCAGCACGATTGCGAGGCGGCTCGACAGCCTCGGCGCACTCACACGGGGTCAGCGCCAGACCGGCGGTCAGAATCTCTTCGACCCGGCTGATAATCTGGAGAGCGAATATGCTTGCGCTGCGCTGGTGACGTGGTTCCACTTGCTGGTCGATGGCAAGCTCAAGAGCATCTCGCATTCGGAATTCGAGGATCGGACCGGTCTCGAGCTCTGCGACAAGGACGGCGTCCTGAAAGAGGAACTGCCGCCCATCCAGCGATGGCTAAATCGCATCCTCGCGCTTCCCATCGGCCTGCAGAACAGCATCTTCGATGAGTTTCTGTCCCTGGTCGAGACACGGGTATCGGCGGCGAGGGAGGCTGGCCGGCTCGATGTCGGTGTCGAGACGATCCTCGTCGATTCCGCCACCTTGATCGACGACACACTGCTCCGGACCGACCCGGTCAGCGGGGCGACGTCGCACTTGCTGACCATCGAGATCGCGCGGCGGCGGACCCCTGTCACCTTGGAGCGCGTGCTGCGTATCGCCGACAGCGATAGCACCGCCGTATTTCTGCTCAACGCCAAGTCGGGGATGGTCGCGCTGCAGACCCGCGCCCGAGCGCTCATGGAGGAGAAGGACGGAACGCCGATCCCGCGCTTCGAGCTGACGAGGCCGACCCGGCGGGAATATATCCGCGAGCATGAGCTCTTCGAGAGCGCCTGGAAAATAGTCGATCGGGACGCCTTCTGCGCGAAATGGCAGGCCGAAGCCGATGAAGCGGCGAACAAGGTCGACACCGAGACGATCCGCCTCGCGACCGGCTTGCTTCTGCCGATCTGGTCGGCGCTGCCCAGCGATCATCTGGTGGTCAACCGCATCGCTGACAAAGCGGGAAATAGCTGGCTCGGCCGCCTCGTTTTCGACGAGCACGTTGTCCAGCTTTTCACCAAGCTCGGCATCGATCGCGCCGAGAACCTGCCGCCCTCGGACATCATCAAATCGGCCCATTCCGGTCGAAGCGTTGATGTTGCCCGCCCATTCCCCATGACGATCCGCCGCGCGATGGTGAACCGAAATCATCGCATCGAGATAGTCGGGGCGCCGTCGGATCAGCTCGCCTGGCTGAAATCCTTGGGCTGCTTCACCGAGATCATTCAGTACCGGACACGGGTGTTCCTTCCGGTGAGCATCGCCGCCGACATCCTTGGGCGCATTCTCGCCGATCCTGGGTGAGCGCGGGTCGCCCTTGGTCAAACGACCGAGGCCGCTCTTGGGAAAGAGGGAAGGGGGAACGGGGTGGTGTCCGGGAATTGCCGGACGCCAAGAGGAGTGACCCCGGTGATCCAGACCATCAAACTCGCCAAGCTGCGGCTCTCGCCGATCAACGTCCGTACCGCACCGGACGAACAGCTTCAGATTGAACCCATGGCCGCCAGTATCGAGGCCAAGGGCGTCCTTCAGAATCTGCTCGTCACGCCCGCCAAAAAGCCGCGCGGCACCTTCGAGGTCTTCGATGGCGGACGCCGTTGGCGCGCGCTTCGCCTGCTCGCCGAGCGCGGTACGATCTCGGAAGCCGATTTCGATGTCCCCGTCATGATCCTTACCGGCGACGATGCCGAATTGTCCGAAACGTCCACGGCGACCAACTTCCATCAGCTCAAGATGACCCCCGCCGAGGAATGCCGCGCCTTTCAGCACTTCATCGGCTCGACCGGCGATCTCGATGCTGTCGCAAAGCGTTTCGGCGTGACACGTCGCTTCGTCGAGGGGCGCCTGCGCCTCGCCTCGCTGGCAGCGCCGATCTTCGACGCCTTGAGCAAAAGCGAGATCACGCTCGACATCGCCAAAGCCTATGCGTCGACCGAAAGCCACGACAAGCAGCTTCTGGTCTGGAACAGCTACCAGAATGGCCACGTAACGGCCGACACCATCCGCCGCGTCATCGCCAATGAGACGCTCAAGGCCAGCGATCCGATCGCGATTCTGGTCGGCGAGGAGCGGTATCGCGCGGCAGGCGGCAAGGTCGATGGCGACCTCTTCACCGACGGCAACGACCGCTGGAACAATCCCGAGATCGCGCACCGTCTCGCCGGCGACATCATGGAGGCCGAAGCGAGACGCATCGGTGAGGAGACGGGCCTTGCCTGGATCAGGCCGATCGCCAGCAACTACGCCCACAACGCCGCCCACGGCCTCTACCGTGCCATCCTGCAGCCGCCCGCGCTCACCGAGGAGCAATCCGCCCGCCTTGGCGAGATCGAGGCGCGCCGCGCCGAGCTCGAGGCCGAAATGCAGGACGAATCCATCTCGCCCGATGCCTACAAGGCCCTGGACCAGGAGGATGACCGACTGATCGCCGAGGCCGAGGCGATCGAGCATCGCGCGCCCGTGCTGCCAGATGAGCTGCGGCCGCATGTCGGCGCGTTTCTGCTTCTGACGCCGCAGGGCGAGATGCGTCTCGACACCCAATTTTATAGCGAGCAGGAGCTCATCGTCGAAGAACCCGACGCGATCGATGATGCGGGCGGCGGAAATCCCGGCGAACCCGACGAGGGCGGGGCGGGCAGGTTTCGCGTCGGCGTGAAGGATTCGCCCGAGCCAGCTCGCCGACCCGAAGCTGTGGCACCTGGCGGCAAGCCGCTCAGCAATCGGCTCTACGACGAGCTTGCCATACAACGCCGCGATATTCTCGCATCCTGTCTGCTCGCTCAGCCGGCGCTCGCGCTCGATTACGCGCTGTTCGTCATGATCGACGCCCGGGTTTTCGCCGGCGGCGGTTCTGCCGACGAGATCGTTCAATATGGCACCACCATCTGCGCTGATGCCCCGCAGGATCCCGTCACGGCGGATTTGCCCGGCTCACGCGCCCGGTCCTACCTGGCCGAAGCGCATGATGGCCTTGATGCCGGATGGTGCGACCACGATCACGAAATCGATCGGTTCGAAGGGTTTCGCGCGCTCGATGACGACAGCAAGGCGCAGTGGCTGGCCTATATCGTTGCCATGTCGATCGAGGCCAAGCCGCGCGGGGCCAGCGGCCAGGTCGCGATCCACAATCGATTGGCCTCGATCCTCGAGATCGACGTTGCGAGCTGGTGGCGTCCGACCGCGGAAAACTTCTTCGATCGGGTCAACAAGGGCAGCATTTTGAGCCTGCTTCATGACGTCGGCGGCGGCGCGCTGACGGCTCGGCACGCCACCCTGAAGAAGGCGGAGATCTCGGAGAGCTGTGAAAAACTCTTCGCCGGGGCGGCCATTGTCGAGCCCGAGACGAAGGACGCTGTGCTCGCATGGGTGCCGGACGCGATGCGCTTTGGTGCTGCGGCCCCGTGCCCGACCGATCGTCTCGGTGGCGAGCCGGATCGCTCTGCGTTGTCGGATGATCACATGGCGGAAGGCGCTTCGGTCGCGGACGATACGGTGATCGAGCCGGTCGAAGCCTGACCCAGCAGGACAGGGGGGCGGTCGGCGCCACTTGCGCGATCGTCCCCTCCCGCACGCTTGCCTCTCCCGAACCCCATCGTCATCCCGCTGGAGCATCAGCCATGCCTGCGAAAGCCCGTCCGAGCCGCGACGTCGCGGCCGAAATCACCAACCTCATCATCAGAAAGCTGGAAGAAGGCGTCCCGCCCTGGACTCGGCCCTGGCGGGTTGCCGGCGCCGGTGGCCGTCCGCTCCGACACTGCGGCACGCCCTATACCGGGATCAACACGGTCTATCTTTGGGCGATCGCAGACGCGAACGGCTATCGCTCGCGCTACTGGATGACGTATCGCCAGGCCGAAGCGCTCGGCGGCCATGTTCGCCGGGGGGAGCACGGCTCGCTCTCGGTCTATTATTCGAGCTTCAAAAAGACCGAGTCGGACCGGGTGACCGGTGCCGAGAGCGAACGCAGCATTCGTTTCCTTCGCCATTATCTCGTGTTCAACGCCGATCAGATCGATGGGCTGCCCGCCTATTTCTATCCGGACGACGCGACCCCTGCGCCGATCGATCCATCTGCGCGGCAAGCTGCCATCGACGAGTTCTTCGATCATGTGCCGGCAGATGTTCGACATGGCGGCGATCGCGCCTTCTTCCACCCGACATTTGATTTCATCCAGATGCCGCACCGGCGGTCATTCACAACGATGGATCATTACGCCTCGGTGAGGGCACACGAGACCGTTCATTGGTCAGGCGGCAGCTCGCGCCTTGCCCGGACCTTCGGCAAGCGGTTCGGCGACAAAGCTTATAGTTTCGAGGAGCTTGTGGCTTTATCTGGACAGTCTGCACCGTGCCTCACGCACACTTGAACGGTATGTTTTGGCGCAACGCAGGGGGGCATCAGGCCGGATGAAGCGCTATCCATAAGCTGGCGTAATCCGGCCTGATGACCACCGTCCCGCAGGCGCGCAACGTGTGCGATCTGGAGTTGGGAGGGGGTCTGGGGGAGGGACTGACAAGCTGTGGATACTTCAGGTGCGTCGATCGTCATTCAGGAGCGCCGGACGGCGGATGGCCTGGACTCCTACATCCCGGTAATCCTGCGTGATGGTGCGATCTATGATCTCCACCTTGAGCGCTACTTCCTCGATTTGCCGCTGAACGGTTCGCGTTCGCGACACTCGTTGCGCGCCCATGGCTATGATGTTCTGGTCTGGGTTCGCTTTCTCGCTTCGGCCCGTGGCAAGTCTGTTTGGCAAGCCGATGCCAATGATGTCGGTGCCTATCATCGTGCCCGGCGGCGCAGCGATGCTGAGTTCCGGATTTCGGCATCGACGTGGAACCGGGCGATTGCCTCGCTCGACAAGCTTTATCGATGGGCCGAACGGGAGGGTCTGATCGAGCGTACACCTTTTACGCATCGTCAGGTCTGGCGACGATCGCACGATGGGCGCCGGGCGGCAGTCACGGGCCGCAATGACGCCTATGAGCGCGCAGCCCGTCGTTCCGACGTCCGTTTCATCGATCTCACCGATTACCGCGCCTTCCGGGAAGTTGGTTTGCGCGGCCTGACCGTTGAAGGGACCGAGCGTCCTGGAGCGCGTGACCGCAATGGCGCGCGCAACGCGCTGTTCGCCGATCTGCTGGTCACCACCGGCCTGCGCCTGGAAGAGGCATCCCACTTGCTCGCAGCTGAGATTCCGGTTTGCGACGCCCGCTCGGAACGTCAGCGGCGGGTCGAGCTTCCGGCGGCACTTACCAAGGGTGACAGGGGGCGAAGCATGCTGCTACCGCGCCGTTTGTTGCCGGTGTTTGACGCCTACATCGCCGTTGAGCGAGCGGCGGCCGTCGCCAAGTTCGCACAGCGCCGTGGCTGGGAAGCCATCGACCGCCCGATCTTCATCCACAGCCCCTCATTCGGGCAGCGCGCATTGCCTCTCGTTGGCGGTGGCACGATGGACATGGAGGTCGTCACACCGGATGAACGCGCAAGGCTTGTTATTTGCGCTGACGATGGAACGCCGCGCGAAGCCGCGGTCCTCTGGCTGACCGAGGTGGGCCATCCTGTGTTGCCCAACTCGTGGGAAGCGATCTTCGCACGGGCAAGCCGCCGTTGCACGGACGCAGGCATCCCGGTCCGGCTTAGCCCCCATCAACTCCGGCATTCCTTTGCAGTCCACATGCTGGCCATGCTGATCCAGCGCCGCCTCGCCGACGCAGCGGCACCAGTGGGCGCCATGGAAGGTTATCGCCAGCTGGTCGGCGATCCGCTTCAACAGGTCCAGCGATTGCTTGGCCATTCGAGCCTCGCGACGACCTCTATTTATCTGGATCACCTCGCCACGCGTGCCGATACCGTCGATGCGGCAGTCGAAGAGCTGTTGGCACTCGTACCAGGCTATCTTCGATCATGAGCGCTGCTCCACGCAAAGGACGCAAGGTCAGCTTCGAGACCGAGGCGGCTGCGCCCCAAGCCGATCCATGGTCGCAGATCAGCACGCTGCGCTTCATGATTCATCCCTTATATGGCGGCGAGCTGCTCGTCGATTTCACGGGCTTGCGGCCGCGCGGCCTGGCGCTCGCTTTTGCCCGGAGCCTGTTCAAGCTGGCCGCACCGCGCGGCCCCATCATGGTACGTTCCTCCCTCAAGACATACGCCAACCAGCTGCCAAGCTTCTTTGCCTACCTGGCCGGGACAGGCGACCGGATCAACGGCCCTGCTGACCTTCGCGCCCATCACATCGATGGATTTGAGACATGGCTCAGCGCGCAGGGCAAGTCTCGCGTGCATGGACAAACCTATGTCGCCAAGGTCGTTTCCGTCCTACGTCGCATCGCGGACGACAGCCCTGAGCTTGTCGATTGCGGCTTGCGGGAACGACTGCGCTACGTCAGCTCACACGCACACGTTCGTTCCCGTCCACGCGATGCCTACAGTCCGTATGTAGCCCGCCAGCTGCGCGATGCGGCACGCGCGGATATTGCTGCGATCGAGGCCCGCTTGCGATCGGGGCCACAGATCGATGAGGTGGCGCAGATCGATGGCGCATATTGCAAAGCCCATGCTGCCATCGAGACATACGGTGTTCTGGGCTACCGTGATCCCACGTTTCAGAGCCTGTACAAGCTGCGCAAAAAGCGCGATCTCACCAGTGACAGGCTTAACCTGAGCCTCCACGCAGCCCACTATCTTACTGCCGACGATATCGTCCCGCTTCTTGTTCTGCTCTTACTCGAGACAGGGCTTGAGCTGGAGTGCTGCAAGTCGCTCACCCTCGATTGTCTGCGCAATGCCGCAGGTGGTACCGTCGATATCGCCTACACCAAGCTGCGGGCACACGGTGCCGAGCACAAGACAATCCGGGTGCGTGATCGCGGCTCATCCACCCCTGGCGGTCTGATCCGACGCATCATCGCCCTATCGTCCAAGGCCAGGGTCCATAACTTTAGCGATAACCTTTGGGTCTATTTTCAGCCGGGCGAGATCACCGCAGGTATTCGTCAACTGCGCTTGAAGGTCAGTGCCTGGACGCAGCGCCATTGTATTACCGATGATCAGGGTAAACCGCTCCATCTGTGTCTTTCGTATCTGCGCAAGACGCACAAGGCCTTGTGGTATCTGAAGACCGAAGGCCACATGGCCCGCTTCGCCGTAGGTCATACCGTCGATATCGCGGCACGGCACTACGCCGATATTCCCTCCCTCAGACCGCTGCACGAGCAAACCGTGGCAGATGCCCTCGAAGAGGCGCTCGCTGGTCCAATGATCCTGCCTCCTCAAGACGAGGACCGGCTGCGCGGCAAGTTGGCAAGCCCTGATCCCGATGATGGGGGCATTTCAACCGCACTGCTCGATGGCGAACAAGACGTCTGGCTTGCAAGCTGTGGCAACTTCTATTCCAGTCCCTTCGCATCCGTCGGCACGCCATGCCCAACACCGTTCTGGGCCTGCCTCGATTGCCGCAACGCGGTCATTACCGCGCGCAAGCTGCCTGCCATTCTCGCCTTTCTCTCCTTCGTCGACGCTCAGCGGATCGGCCTGAGTGCCGCTGATTGGACCGCCAAGTTTGGTCATGCCCATGATCGCATCGTTCAGCAGATCCTGCCTGCCTTCGCCGAAGGCGTCGTGGCAAGGGCCCGTGCGCAAGTCGCGAACGACCCTCCCACGGTCTATCTGCCGCCAGAGGCACGGGTATGACCGTTGTCCAGCTTCTGGCGGAGAGCGACGATGAGCGCGATGCCCTCCCTGTGCTTATGTCCGCGCCTTTGCGCCCCGGCTGCGATCGCGCGCATATTTCACGATACGGCGATCCGGTGTGGGATCTGGCTCCCGGCGTATTTCGCGACAACGCGCGGCGCTGCCATGTCACGGTACATTTCGGCGGTATTGAAGACCCATCTATTGCTGATGCCCTGCGCCAGATTCTCCATGCGCGGCTCAATGTCGATCTCCCCGGTCACCGTTCGCGGCTTGAGCCGGCCGGGGTGCGCGGCGAGGCCAACCGGACCTTGCGCTTTTTCGACTTCGTGAAGGCTCAGCTGGGGCGTTTCGATCTCGGCCGGGTCGATCAGGCTCTGGTCGATCGCTACGCCGGATCTTTGCGCCTTGCCGGGCTGCGCCCAGTTGTAGCGGCAGCGCTGCTGCGGATCGTCTTTGACCTGCACGAGTTGCAGCATCATCTGCCGACTGCGCACCTGTCCTTCGAACCGTGGCCGGGACGAAGTCCGTTTTCCGTGGCGGGCGCAAAGCATATTGCAGGGGAGAACCGGACGCCGCGCATTCCCGAATCGATCATGACGCCGCTGCTCTCCTGGTCGTTGCGCTACGTGACCTGCCACGCAGGCGATATCCTTGCCGCACGGGCGGAACTCGATCGCCTTGAAGCAACGCGCAACCGTCTGATTGCCGCTGGGGAAGGTCTGGATCCCGCTGTTCGTCGGTTACGGCAACGCGAACGCCTTCTCGACTATGTTGCATCCTTGCGGCAGCATGGGCGCGGCATTCCGATCTGGACCACGGCACATAACGGCGCAACGCGAACAGACCCGCAAACCGGCGCCGTCACGCCGCCGATCAACTACCACCTGATCCACCTCCATGCCGGTATCAACGCGCAGGCCGAACCTGCCATGCACCTTGGCCTCGCCACCGGTGCACCAGACCTCATCGCCGCTGCCATCGCAGAACTCGGCACCGAGATCGGCGGCATGGATACGCCCATTTCTGCCGATCCCGATACTGGCCTGCCTTGGCGCACCCGCTTCGATGCCAAGGTTTTGCCCCTCGAGGAAGTCATGCTGCAGTCCGCAGCCTATATCGTATGTGCCTTTCTCTCAGGCATGCGGGACAGCGAGATCCAAGCCATGAGGCAGGGATGCCTGTCTATTACCAAAGCCGAAGACGGTACGATCTTGCGGCATCGTATCAAGTCCACTGCTTACAAGGGCAAGCGCGGCGGCGGCGAGGAGACCGAGTGGGTTACCATCGCGCCAGTCGCTGAAGCCATCGATGTCCTCGAACGCCTTTCCGCGCGTGCAGGGCAAGCGCGCGGAACAACGACCCTGTGGCCAGTCCTCACGCTCCGGGCCAATACCAAGACGCACGTCTCTGCAGAGATAGTCCGGCAACTCAACCGGTTCCGCGATCACCTCAATGACCAATTCGGATCCGCGCAGGCACCCGTCATTCCTGCCGGACCCGACGGCCGACCATGGCGTCTGACAACGCGTCAGTTTCGCCGCACAATCGCCTGGCACATCGCCAACCGGCCCTTCGGAACAATTGCCGGCATGATCCAGTACAAGCATGCCAGCGTTGCGGCTTTCGAAGGCTATGCTGGCAGCAGCCGGTCCGGATTTCGGGGAGAGATCGAAGCCCAGCGTGCGCTCGGGCAGATCGACGATATCCTTGTCTACTTCGACGAGCGGCAAAGTGGCGCACGCCTTGGCGGACCTGCCGCGAACAGGGTCGGAGTTGTGCTTGATACTGCCGCCCACGAGTTGGCGCCGCTACCTGCCATGATTGCCGACCGTCCACGTCTGCGCACCATGCTGGGCAGTCTCGCGCGGACATTGCATGTCGGCCCGCTGGCCGATTGCTTCTTTGATCCGGCAACTGCCCTGTGCCTGAACCGGAGTTCGGAGCCAGGCGCAAGCGGGCCAATGATCTCCATGTGCGAACCGGTCCGCTGCCCCAATGCCTGCATCGCCGAACGGCATCGCCCGGCATGGCAGCGCGGTGCTGATGAGGCACGGTTGTTGTTGCGCGAGAAGCGGCTTCCAGAGCCGCAGCGGGTGACGCTTCAGGCCGAGGTGGCCAGAATCCAGCGTGTTCTTGAACAGATCGCACCGGGTACCGCCACACCGCATAACGGTATGGCGGGAGAGGAAGAGGAGGCGGGTTTGCGGGTGACGGATTGAAGGAGCGGAAGACAGTTTCCCTCCGCCCGTCGTGGAGACCTGCCATGTCCCGATCCTACCCTGCTACGCCGCGAGCCGACGTCTATTCGCGCATTACTACCGAGATTGTATGTGCCATCGAAGCCGGTGCCGGCGATTGGCGTATGCCCTGGCACCATGATGGCGCTGCCACCACCAGGCCGCAGAACGTCACCTCCCGCCGCCGCTATCGCGGCGTCAACGTGCTCGCGCTCTGGATCGCAGCCGAAGCGGCTGCCTATTCCAGCGGTCTTTGGGGGACCTATCGCCAGTGGGCATCGCTTGGCGCACAGGTCCGCAAAGGTGAACGCGGAACGACGGTTGTGTTCTGGAAACAGGCCGCATCGCGCACCGATGATGATCATGACGATGGCGAAGCCGGACCCGGCCGCATGTTCGCGCGGGCCTTCACCGTGTTCAACCTCGCCCAGGTCGAGGGCTATGAACCCTCACCTGTCGCAGTTCTACCCGAGGGCGAGCGGTTCGGGCACGCCGAAGCTTTCGTCGCGGCCCTCAAGATCCCGGTCACCGAGGGCGCCTACGATGCGCACTACCGGATCGACCTCGATCACATCTTCATGCCGACCTTTGCCTCGTTTCGGGATGCATCAGCACAGATGGGCACGCTTTTGCATGAGGCGGCCCACGCCACAGGGGCAAAGCACCGGCTCGACCGCAACTTTGCCGAACGTTTCAAGCGCGACAGCTTGGCGATCGAGGAAATTTGCGCTGAACTGACCGCATCGTTCGTGCTCGCCGACCTCGGGATCGCTCACCATCCGCGGGCCGATCATGCCGCCTACGTAGCATCGTGGTTGCGCGCACTCAAAGACGACCCTCGTGCCATCTTCACCGCCGCCAGCAAGGCGCAGGCGGCCGCCGACTGGATGCACGCCCAGCAGCCCCAGCCTGAGGAGATGGCCGCATGATCCGCGCCCCGAAAATTTGCGGTGGAAGTCACATTAGGGCTGGACTGTCAGGATATGTAGCAGAGATCGGAAGCGGCCTGATTTGCGCGCATTTGGATCTGCCGAACGAACTGCACGACAATCATGCGAGCTACGTCGCCCACTGGCTCGGCATTTTGCGCGCGGACAAGACCGCAATCATTCACGCCGCCTCGAAAGCTGAGCAGGCCTTCAACTACCTTCTGGCGTTTGGCGACAGCGACGACACGGCGTCATCGGCCGAGGGGGTCAGGCAGATCCTCGAGGCGGCCTGACCGCCGCTAATCCGAATTTTCCCCGACATCACAGGAGATACCGATGGGCTGGCTCACCATGTCCCGTTTCCACATGGGCGGACACAAGACCGCCAAGGATTATCTGGACGCGCAATTCACCTATAGCCGCGAGGCGGACGGGACGATCAAGGGACTGAAGGTGCTCGCCTCATCCTGCCCCCAGAATCGCACCTATTATGCTGCGGCTCAGGTGATGATCGACGGCGTCGGCAAGGAGGTTTTCGCGATCGTCTGCAAGGTGATGTGGAATCCCAAAAGCAAGTCCGGCGAGCATTTCGGCTACAAGGATATGGACGAATCTGTCGGCCCCTATGAGGATAGCTGTCCCCGCCACATTCTCGACCTTCTGACCCCGACCGACCGGGAGCACGCCCTCGACTGGCGCGCGCGGTGCCGTGCCAACCTGGCCCGCCGATCGCGCAAGATCGAGGACGGCGACCGGATCAAACTGGCCCAGGCGCTGACCTTCTCCGATGGTCATGTGGGTGACGAATTTATCGTCGTGAAGCGCGGCCGCCGCCTGAGTTTCCGCGATCCCGCGACTCGCTGCGGCTATGCGATCAGCCGGTTCATGGAGCGCGACTGGACGATCCTGCCGGTCACTAAGGTTCACAAGACGATCTTTGCATGAGTGCGTCAGCCAGTATCATTCCCGCAGCAGGGAGAAGCCATCATGTTTGCCGCGTGTCTTGAATTGTCGCCCAAGCGTCTGCAGCTTTGCAGCCGCGAGAACGCCAATCGCGTCGCAGGTCGCCTATTCGACGAGCGGCCGGGTAGGCTGTCGATCGTCCGCACTGGCGATCCGCTGCAACCATTCCGGGTCTGCACGACGCCGGCGGCCGATGATCATGTCGAGGTGGAGATGACATTTTGATCCGGATCGCGGCGGCCATCATCCTCGCGGGCGGAGCCGCTCTCACATCGCCCTCATGGTCTCAGAGTTTCGACGCGAAGGCGCGGGCGCTCGATGGCGATACCGTGGCCGTCGATTTCCGGTTGCTTGGGGTCGACGCATTCGAGCGCGGGCAGCTCTGTCGGCGCGCCTCGGGATGTTGGCAGTGTGGGAAGGCCGCACAGGATTTCGCCGCGAACGCCCTGCGTTCCAAGGCCGCGACGATCCGGCTCGTGTCTTCGTCTTCTTATGGCCGCCCCGTTGCGGTCGTTACAGTCGACGGCGCGGATTTGGGAGAGCGTCTTATCCGCGCGGGTCTCGCGACCCCGCAGGCGAGTTATCTCAGAGACGATCCCGCTCGCCTGCGCGCATATAATGCGGCCTTCGCTTCGGCCAGGAGGCAAAGGGCAGGGGCCTTTGCCGGAGACTGGATCGAACCGTCGCGCTGGCGGCACGGGAACCGCCTGAGCTGCGAGCGCTGATGGTCAGGCCGACAAAGTCGGGTCGGCCCACCAAGATGGTCCCTGCTCGAAATTTCCGTCCATCCTGACCAACGGCCCATCGGGCGCGTCGGCCACATAGGGGTTCACGAGCGGCATCACCGTCTCCTTCAGGCGCTTCTGTTCGCCTGCGATGCGCCCGCGCCGCTCCAGCAGATCCTCCAGCCATTCAAGATCGTCGAGCATCGACACCACGCCGCGGCCGGCGAGGCAGAAATAGATGCAGCGCTGAAAATCGTCGGCACCATCATTGCCCAGGATCTCCGCCAGCTTCAGCTTGCCCGCCGAAACCCCTTCATGCACCCAGCTTACCGCCTCGCGCAGCTCCCGCACCGAATAGTAGGCGTCCTCGACATGAATGCCGATCGCCGCATTGGCGATCATCCGACGGGTCGGCCGGTTCTCCATATCCAGCGCCGCATCCCGCAGCGTTATGTCGAGATCGAACAGGTGTCGGATGCTGGGCGTCGTCATGGCAAATCTCCTACTCATTAGAACGTAACGTGAACATGCGCGACCGTCAATTGTCCGCGTGCTTCCGTTGCGAGCGGAGCGCGCATCATGCCCATCAACGTCATCGTCGGCCTTCCGCACCTGAACGATGGGCCGATCCTTCAGCGGGCACGCGCGCTTGGCCGGACCGCGCTCATCTCGGCGAACGCGCTTTCACGTTGGTCCGAAAAGCGCGGCTGGCGGGAATGGACCGGATGGCGCCTGGGGCAACTCCAGAATGCACGGGGTTTGTCCGGCCTCTGCCTGGACTCCGCAGGCTTCGTCGCGACTGCGCGCTATGGTGGCTTCCCGTGGTCCCTGTCGGACTATGTATCGCTCGCGGCGGCCTATCCATTCCAATGGTGGGCAAGTGCCGATTACTGCGTCGAGGCTGAGATCGCGCGAGATCGCGACGAAGTCTTCGACCGCCTGTCGCGCACCATCCGCGCCAATCGCGACTGCCGCATCCTGGGCGAGGATGCCGGAATAGCCGACAGACTGATGCCTGTGATCCAGGGCCGGCGACCATCCGACTATGAGCGCTGTGTCGATGCGCTCTGGGGTTCGCTCCGCCCCGGCGCATTGATCGGTGTCGGAAGCATGTGCCGGCGCGATATTCACGGACCGGAAGGCCTGATCGCGGTCATCGACCATCTCGATCAGATTCTTCCGGCCGGTGTTCTGCTCCACGCATTCGGCGTCAAGGGCACGGCACTGCCCTTCCTTCTGCCTTTCGCACACCGGGTCGCGTCGATCGACAGCCAGGCCTATGGCGTCGGTGCGCGTCGGGCAGCCCTGAAGGCGGGGATCTCCAAGACCGATCGCGTCGTGGCCGATTACATGGAGCAATGGCTCGCCGGTCAGTACCACCGACTAACCGAGCGGCCGCGCCGCCTTCCGCAGCAACGGCCTGCTGACGCAGATCCTCCGCCGATCGATCCCTGGGAGGCCGCAATCGCGCAGGCCCGTACCGAAATCCGCGATCTCATCGAGTCCGGCGATCTTGATCATGATGAGATGTTCGAGCCGTGGCTCGAGCAATGGGCGGCCGACATCTTCCATGACCAGACGGCGGAGCGGTGAAAGGGGAGGGGGAGTGGAAGGGTGAGCATCAGGCTCACCGAAAGGGTGCGCGTCGCGAGCAAGCGCGTGCACCGCCATTCTCACTAGGAGAACCGCCTTGACCGCATCGCACCCTGTCGGGACCGCCATGGTCCCGCTCGCCCGGATTGCCGTGGGCTATAATCCGCGCCGCTATTTCGACCGGAAGAAGCATGACGAACTCGTCGCCTCCCTGCGTTTGCGAGGCATGCTGCAGCCGATGCTGGTTCGGCCCGCTGCCGACCTGCCGGAGCATTTCACGATCGTCGCGGGCGGTCGCCGCTACCGGGCCGCAATGGAAGC
Source organism: Sphingobium amiense (assembly GCF_003967075.1). Lineage (NCBI taxonomy): Bacteria > Pseudomonadati > Pseudomonadota > Alphaproteobacteria > Sphingomonadales > Sphingobiaceae > Sphingobium > Sphingobium amiense. Next base: position 184,514 of record NZ_AP018665.1, on the reverse strand, counting down.
CTTCGGCGAAAACGCCGAGGTGCCGGTCCTGATCCGGGAGATGACCGACCAGGAGGCGCTCGACGCGGCGATTGCCGAAAACGACGATCGCGATGATCCTTCCGAGACCGAGCAGGCGGACGCGGCCGTTCGCTATCTCGCGGCGTGCCAAGGCGACCGGGCTGAAGCTGCACGGCGGCTTGGCTGGTCCCGCGCAAAGCTGGACCGCCGGCTCGCGCTCGCCGACCTTTCCGAGACCGTCAAAACCGCGCTCGACGAGCGCCGGATCAAGGTCGGACACGCCGAATTGCTCGCCGCCGTTCCCGCCGACAAGCAGGACAAGGCGCTCGAGACGATCATCGCGGCCGGCCTTGACATCGCAAAGACCCGCGATCTTCTCATGAAGGTCACGCAGCGCCTCGCCGATGCCCTGTTCGACAAAACGGAATGCACCACCTGTCCGTTCAATTCAGGGACGCAGCGCGCCCTGTTCGACACCCATGTCGACGATGGCCACTGCACCAACGCTACCTGCTTCCAGCTAAAGACCGAGGCGGTCGAAGCTGCACGCCGTGATGCGGAGGCGGCCGCCGAGGCCGAGGACGCCGCCGCAGCGATCGAACACGATGACGGCGATGATGACGCTCTCGCCGACGATGGCGACGAAAACGAGGACGGCGGTGAGATCGGCGGTCTGACCGATGACGCAGCGCCTTCAGCACCTCTGGTCGGTCGCGGAACCGTCGTGCGCAAGGTTTCCACCAGCACCGGGCCCAGTGTTACCGCAAAGTCCATCGCAGGCCGCACGACCGACCTGCGGGAGGCGACATGGCGCACGGCGCTCGCCCGCGGGCTGGCCGACGATCCTTTGAACGCCCAGGCGGCGATCCTCGTGGCAGCGCTGACCGGCACGCTTTCGCACATCAAGTCAGGCACTTTGACCTCGCGCGCTGCACTGCTGGTCGACGCCGCGTTCCCCGATCGCGGTTTCAAGGAAAAGATCGCAGAGATCCGCGAGCTATCGGAGGTTCAGGCCACCACGGTGCTGGCTGCGATCGGGGCAGCATATGCCCGGGACGTCCAGTCGTTCGCGCACGTCGCCGATCTCGCCGGCGCCTTCGGCATCGACATCCGGACAGTCTGGCAGGTCGATCGCGCTTTTCTCGAACGATACACGAAGGACGAGCTCAAGTTCATTGCCGCCGAGAGCGGCCTGGTCGCGCACATGGGCGAGAAGGCATTCGCAAAGTTGCTCGGCGCCAAGAAGGGCGACCTGATCTCCGGCATGTTGAATGCTGTCGGGTTCGATTGGGCTGGCCGGGTGCCAAGCGCGATGGCCCTCGATGGCCGCTATGCGCCGCCCAATTCGCTTCCGCCCGCCAAGGCCGACGAGGTTGTCACCGAACTGGCCGCCTGACCTCGCCCAACTTTCCAATCAAGGAATCCCACAATGCTGATCACCAATCTTCTGCCCATGCTGGGCAGCTATTCGCTCGCCTTCGATCTTGTCGCCGGCGATGACGGTGTCGTTACCCTCATCATCATTCCCCGCGTCGCCGAAGGCAAAACGCACAAGGCCGAGGCCGGCGAGCTGCGTCCGATCTCGATCACAGCGACGGCCGCCGAGATCGATGCAGAGCTTGCGAAGGGCGCCGAGGGGGCGCTCGGTGGGCTGATTGCCACACGCATGGCGCTTGCCGATCAGATCGCGACCCAGCGGGACGCGGCCGAGGCCGCGCGCGCGGCGTCTGCGGAGGCGGCGAAGGCAAAGGCGGCATCGGCACCCGCCAAGCCGGTAGTCGCAGCGAGCACGCCGGCCGCGCCAGCGGCGGGCGCCCTGCCGGCCGATGCAAAATCGGAGGAGCCCGCCAGCCTCTGGTGATCGGAAGCAACCGACACCCTTTGCAATTCCAACAAGGACATTCCGATGCAGATCGACCATCTTGCCCGCGTCTACCGCTATGACGGTATCGACCTCCCGCAGCCGCCGCACCTTGCCAATGACCCGCAGGGGCTGCGCGCCTACCACGCCACCCTCTACCCGGCGATCCTCAATGCCGACCTGGTCGATGCCGGGGTTACTGGCGGTGTCCACGTCACCGAATATCGCCGAGCTGTCGGCACCAAGGGCTGACATGGCGCGCGTTCAAATGGCGGCCATCCCCGCCGCACCGCGCTGCACGCTGCTCCATTGGATCGAGAACGACCATGGCAACACTTCCGAACTCTCCCGGCCTGCTTGCAGCAAACAAGCCCAGGCCCTCCATGCGAAGATCATCCTCGACGCGGGCACGCGCGAGGATGGTCCTGCCGATCCTATCCCGCCACCCACAGGACTCTCCCTTCCTCCGCTCGGCTGATCTGGCAGGACGGACCGTCCATATCTCCCCTGATATTCCGGTGATGTTCGATCGACCTTTGGCGGCCCACCATAAGCTCGTCGGCAGTTGGGTCGCCTCGAAAGAGCAGGAGACAGTGCACCGCACGCGCCCTGAGGCGCGCCGACATATCGAACGGGTCTTCCAGACCGAGGTCCTCGAAAGCTTGCGGAGCTGCACGATCGCGGACCTGCGCGTCGTCGTGCTCAACGGCGAATCCTGCGGGGCGCCGGCGGTCGCGATCGTCTGCGACAGTGTCGGGCAGCTCGATCTCGGATGGATCGAGGACAGCAAGCGGCCGATCCCGTGGCGCGCGGCTGCGTATCGGGTGCTCGAGCGCACGCTCGGAAGTGCTCTCCCGATCTTCTGCTACGATGACCTCTTCGACAACATCTCGATGTACTATTGGGACGGCGAGACCGAGGACGCCGCTGCGCGCGAGGCCCTCGTTGCGCTCCATGGGGCTGACGACAGCGAGATCGCGGCCCAGACCATGCCGTCCGAAATGAACGCCAGGCGGCCAGAATGGATGCTCGCCGCGAGGGCAGCGCCCACGTCGAAGTTACCGACTGCCCTTCGTCGGGCTCTGCGCGAATTGCGGGATGCCCACGCGGCGCTCACCAATTTGCCTGACGAACATCACGCCTGGCGCCTCGAGATGGATGTTCTCTACGAATATGTCCCCGGTATCGAGGAATGTTCGCCGCTTCCGCCGCTGACACTCGTTCCCGTCGAACAGTTCGCGGTCGAGGTCGACGACGTCGGGCGTCACGGCATGGAATATGGTTTCATGGACGTGACGGGCCTTTGCCCAATGACGCACTCCACCGCGATCGATGTCTGGCATGCGTCACTCGCCGCCGGCGCGCGGCTGCTGCGGGCCGCCAAACATCTCATCGAACTCTATCCTCCCGAATAACGAGGCCGACATGACTGACCATTGCGTGCAGTTCGAGCGAACCGCAGGCGGCATGATGCTGACCAACGCCATCCTGCTCTACAGAAGCGACGGGGCTCGCGGCCTCGGCTCGCATCTTACCCCTGGCGAAGATGCCGAGGCATTCGCCAGCATCCATCAGATCGAGCACGACGCTATCGGCGCGCCGACCATCGCCGCTGGAACGCCTTTGACCCGGGCGCATCTGCGGCATTGGTCGCAGGCGCTCGGCCGCGTCGCCCCGCCGCAAATTCTCCCCGAAACGGTGCTTGTCGCCCATCCCGACCTGCTGGTCTGGTGGGTGCCCGCACAGGTGAGGACGGCCTATTTCGACCTCTCGGCGAAACTGGCTGGACTGCGTGCGCTTGGCGGCCGCGCGATCGTCCCGGTTGCCTATCCGGCACACGTCCTTGTCGCCACACGGCGCCGGCTTGGAGTCTTTGCGCTTGAGCGGAACGAGCGGCCCGCGGCCGAAACCGCCTTGCTTCATTCGCCGATCCTCAACGTCTTCCTCAACGGTTCCCTCTGCTGGGGTAACATTCCGAAGCCGACATCGCTGGATGTGTCCGCCATTCCCGAGTTCGAGCGCGCGCTTTTCGACTCCTGGTCGACCCATCCGAATCCGGGTCAGGAGCTGACGATCACGGGGAAGGGCGGTCTCGTGCGTCTCTGGGACACCCTCGCAGCGACCCGCGCGACCCGCTTCCCGGTCAAACGCTTGAGGCCGTTCCTCGGAGATCGTCGCCAGACCGCCCCGCGAGGCGCCGCCAAGGCCGACCCAGTGACGCTCGGCGACCTCATCTACGGAAGGTCCGGCCGATGACTGCCCTCGCCGAAGACCCGACCGCCGCCGCGGTACTGGCGGAGGCGCCTTGCTATCCCGTGCCGCCGGATGGGCGATCACCCGCGATCGAGGCCGTTCGCGAAGCCCGAGCAGGCAGCTGCCTCGCAATCGGCCGCGATGGTGTCTGCCTGATCTTGCGCCGGGCCTGGCTGGCTCTGGATCTGCCCGTGACACCGCCGATCCCGGCCTACCTGCCCTACGGGAGCATTGGAGTTCGCCGCGCGGACCTGCGTTGCGGCTTGATACCGGCGGAGCTGCTGCGGCAAGTCCTCGAGCACTTTCGCGCCGCGCTGCCCAACGAGGCCGCCGCCTTCATCCTCTGGGATGAGGCTAATCGGCGATTCTGGGTCGACTTCCCCCAGATCGACCGCGCGACGCCGTCACACCTCACTTATCGTCCGCCTGCGCTGCCGCCGCACCATCACCTCATCTGCGACATTCACAGCCATGGGCACGGCGCGGCCTTCTTCAGCGCAACCGACGACGCGGACGACGCGCACGCGACCAAGATCGCCCTGGTTGTCGGACGTCTGGGTCATACGGACGGCCCCGCATTTGCCTCGCGACTGTGCGCCGGAGGGATGTTCCTCCCGCTGCCGCGAAGCCCTTTTTTCAGGAGACGATCATGACCTCTGAGACGCCCCTTCGCCACTATCTGCCTGCGGCGCTCGGCAACCGCGCGATCAAAATCGTGCTTGTGGGATGCGGCGGCAACGGCGCGCAGATGCTGATGGGGCTCGCCTCGCTGGATACGGCGCTGCGGGCGATTTCGTCGCGTTCGCTCGATGTAACCGTCGTCGACGACGATATCGTCAGCGAGGCCAATCTTGGCCGGCAGCCCTTCTTCAGGTGCGACATCGGCAACTCGAAGGCCCGGACGTTAACCGAGCGGATCAATCTCGCCCACGGTCTGGCCTGGACGGCGGTGCATGGCCGGGCACCCGAGGCCGCGAAGCTCGACGGCACCGACATCGTCATCACTTGTGTCGATACCGCATCGGCGCGCCGGAGCGTCGGTGCGGCCATCGCCTCGGCCAGGAATGCGCCGGCCTATTGGCTGGATCTCGGCAACCGCGCTGGCGACGGGCAATATATCATCGGTTGCCCGAACGCTGAGCCCGAGGCCGGGCACCAGATCCTCCCGACAGTCCTCGAATATTTCCCCGAGGTCGCGAACGAGAGCCTGCCTGACGACGACGCGCCGTCGTGCTCGATGGCCGAAGCCCTCGAGCGCCAGTCGCTTTTCGTGAACCGGGTGGTGGCGAGCCACGCGCTGGCCCTTCTCTTCGATCTCGTTGGCCGCGGATCGATCGGCCACGCGGGCGCGTTCATCAATATCGCCACCGGGCAGGCCGTGCCGATCCCGCTACCGATCGCTGCTTGAATCTTCGGTCGAGCCCGAGGCCGGCCACGGGAGAAAGGGGAGGGGGAGAGGGCCGTTTGAGCGGATTTTCGCTCAAGACCGGAGGGCCATCCCATGACTTACGACGTCGCCATGCGCCACCAGCAGGCGCTCGACCCCAGCGCGCTGATCACCGTCGGCACCACCCTCCACGCGATCGGAGCCGCGATCAAGGATTGCCGCAACGCCGGCAAAGACGCCGAAACCGATCCCGCCGTGATCCTGCTCGTTCGCCACCTCAGCGCAGTGTGCGAAGATCGTCCGTCCAATCTCGAGCTTCGGCGCACCTGCATGGACCAGATCGCCGAAATCCGCCGAACGCCGGTCCTGCGCAACCTCGCCTATCGGGGCGTGAGCCATGACGAGGCCGCCAAGCGGCTCTTCCATTCGGAGGGCCGCACCGCAATGCGGCGCCTCGCCGACGCGCTGGGCCTATGCGACGGAACCTATGACATCCGCTCCAGCAAGGGCGGCCCTGCGGTTTCCGGCGAAATCACGCTCCATGGCGAGGAAGCATGGGTGCAGCTCTCGCTTGGCTGTTCGGGCCCGGGCCGGGAAGTCCTCTATCGCCGGGTTCGTGGCCGCGATGATCACTGCGGCGCGCGCAATCACTGGGCATCGGTCAATGATCTCATGGCGCCCGACCGTTTCGCCGACCGTCTGCGGCGCGACCTTCGTCTCACGCCGCCGGTCGAACAGCCGATGCGCCTCTTCGCCTGATCTCGACCGAGGCCGACCACATGATCCATGTCGAAAAAATCCCGCAGTTCGACCCCTGTTCGACTGCCACCTGGCTGGCCCGGGGCCGCGCACCGGAACATGCCGAAGCGATCGCGAAAGCCTGGCGCGACTTTCCGGACCTGGCGCCGACGGCTTCACCTGAAGATCGCATGGCGCACACCCGCGCGCGCGTCCAGGCGATGAAGCCCGTCAACGACGCGATTGCCGCGCATAGCGAGGCCGAGCGCCAGGCGCGCAATTTCAGCTTCACCGAGGAGCGCGCCGTCTCAGGACGCGGTGATGACCGCGATGCGGCGATCCTGCGTGGACGCGATCGTTATGGTTATGACTGGAATCTCGCGATCCGCTATGCCGATGGCTGGTACGCGGCCCATGTAGGTTGGAACCATTGTTCGCCGTCCAAGGCCGCAGAACGCCCGGCCTATGACTGCGGGTTCGCCGACGGCGGCGGCGACGTTGACGATCTCTTCGACGCGGCGCGCCGGGCCAATCGCGCTGCCGAACGAGCGCCCATCTCGATGCAGTCGCGGGGTGCGGTGCGATCGCTACCCTCGGACTGGCCGAAACCCAGCGACCGGCCCCGACCGACACCATGGTCGCGGCGGGTTATCATCCTGGGCGATCATCCGGCGGCGGCGCTCGGCCGAGGCGATATTTTGGAGCGCTATCGTAAGACAGGCGGCCGCTGCGGCGGTCACGCCATCATTCTCACCGCCACCAAGGGCTTCATATCCGGTGTGACCGCGCAGCCCGAGGCCGAGGAACTGACGGCGGAGCGGGCCGACGAGCTCATTGCCAGTCCCGAGCAGGAGGACCGGCTTCGCGCGCTCCTCGCCGGCATCGACATCGAGGATATCCTTGTCGCGCTGCACGGCGAATATCTGCGGGTTCTCGATACCCATTCGGCCGCATTGCCAACCTGTCGGAATCGCGAACGCACGCGCAACACGCCGCTGCAGGTCAAGGCGCACGCGAAACTCTGGATGGATCGAGGCCGCGAGGCCGGGAGCAATGTCGGCGCTGGCCACATCCGTTGGTCCAAGGCGACCAAGGGCCTGACTGCGAAGCTAGGCGAGCTGACGGCGCGCTATCAGGGGCCGGCGCCCGGCAAGGGGCATCTCGTCTCGATCGAACAGGACGGCACCCTCGCGCACGGCTTCATCGACCCCGGCGGGAAACCCCTCGCGCCGACGCTCATCGTCGGCAGCAAGGCCCGGTTGCGCGACGAGATGGCACGCGCGCTCCGCCTGTTCGGCGGGGCGACGAGATTTGCCGCCCGCTAACATTCGAGGATCCAAAACATGGAAACGAGCCGCAGCCAGCGCTGGCGCGAGCGCCGGGCGCTCTGGGCCCGCGATCTCACGGTCATCGATCCCAAATCCTATTCCGTCGAGATCATCGGACACGATGCCGCGCGCGCTTTCATTGCCCGCCATCATTATCTGCCGACCTATCCTGCGGCGCAGCTCGCGGTCGGGCTCTATGGCGCCGGGGCAGTCCTGGAAGGCGTCGCCGTCTTCGCCGTTCCGGCCACCGGAGCCGTAATCACGCGGCACACCGGCTTTGCCGATCCGCTACGCGGCTGCGTGCTCGCCCGCCTGATCCTGACAGACGCCGTGCCCCAGAACGGGGAGAGCTTCTTCGTCGCGCGGGCCTTTCGCCATCTGCGCCGCGAGAAGCCCGGAATCGAGGCCGTGGTTTCGTACAGCGACCCAAGCGCCGGACATATAGGCCGCGTCTATTGCGCGCTCTCGGCGGCGCACCGCGCCATTACGAGGCCGCGAACCGTCCTGCGCGCCGGCGACACAACGATCGCGGGGCGCACGCTCTCGAAGATCCGCCTTGGCGAGCGAGGCCATGCCGGCGCCATCGATCAGCTCGTTTCGCTTGGCCTGCCCAGGCCGGAGTTCGGGGAGATGCCTGCGACATGGCTTTGGCGGCTGCAACGCGAACGCCATCTCGTGCGCCATCAGCAGCCGGGTCTCTACGCCTATTGCTTCGAGCTCACCCGCGAAGCCCGCCGGCACGGCCGCGCACTGCCGCGACTTCCCTATCCAAAGGCCCTGCCGTTGGCGCACCCCACCTTTCAGTTCGATCTTCGCATCGAGGCCGAGAACCGCACAGCCGGCCGAGAATGAGGGGAGGGGGATCTTGAGGGTTGCGGCGATGGGCCGCGATCGAGGCCGAGAACTCCATGCACATCCCAAGCAACAGACGAGCGGTCGATACCATTCTGGTCGCCGCCCCGCCGCCCGTGGTCCTGGCCTATGGGATCGGTGTCGATTCCACGGCGCTGCTGATCGAACTCGAGGCGCGCGGCGAGGCGCCAGACCTGGTGCTGAGCGCCGATCCGGGCGCGGAGAAGCCCGAGACCTACGAATATCAGCGGATGATCGCCGCGTGGATGCACGCGCGCGGGATTCCCTATGAGATCGTCCGCTACGTGCCCAGGCGCTTCAAGCACTGGCCGCCCTATTATTCGATCCTCGCCAATGTCCTGACCAATGCGACTTTGCCGAGCATCAGCCTGGGACGGCATAGTTGCAGCTTAGGTCTACCCATTGAAACTGTCTCCTTTGCGCGCGATGAGGGACGGGCCGACTGCCGCGCTAACCCAAAGAGCTGGCGGTGGTCGGCCCGTCCCTCGCGTCGCGCAGCGACGCTTAAGCGTCGCATGAGGCGCCGCACAAAAATGCCGCGCTTGTTATTCAAGCCATTCGTTTCCGAATCGATTTCTCTAGCGGAACGATGGCCGCCTCTGTAGAAGGTCGGAGAACAAAAGGGGGCCTTATGGCGCGGCGCGTTTTCTTCAGTTTTCACTTCGCGAACGATTTTTGGCGTACTCAGCAGGTGCGTAACATCGGAGCCCTCGAAGGGCAGACTCTTTGCACTGCGAATGCTTGGGAGGAGGTCAAGCGGAAGGGCAAAGCCTCCATCGAAAAATGGATCGATGACAACATGTACGGCAAGAGTTGCGTGGTGGTGCTCGTCGGTTCGGAAACAGCGAACCGGCCATGGGTGATCCGCGAGATCGTCAAAGGTTGGGACGCAGGCAAAGGCGTGGTGGGTATCCGGATAAACAAACTTCTTGGTCACGATGGGAACTCGTGCGTGGCAGGCAGCAATCCATTTGATGAAATAGGCTACGCCAATACAGGGAAGAAGCTTTCGTCCATAGTGAAGCTCGTCTCTCCTTCCGGAGCAGATAGCAAAGCCGCCTATGACTCGATTAAGAATGGGATCGAGACTTGGATTGAAGAGGCCATTGCGATCCGAGCAAATAACTGAAGTGCAGAGAATCGGAGATTTTGCGCGGAATTAAGAGCGGGCGGCAAGAATGATAGAATATATTACCAAATCCGAGCTTCGTAATTTCGCTGGCAAATTGAACATCAACGAGCAGGTAAACCTCAGGAAATCTGCTTCTTCTCGGGCGCTGTCGGGTGCTACATTTCTTTCGCACTCAAGCAAGGACGATGATCTCGTCGTTGGCGCCATTCGTGTATTAGAAGGGCACGGCGCCAAGGTTTATGTCGATGAAATCGACCCGGAAATGCCCCCATACACGACGGAGGAAACGGCAGGGCTGTTAAAGAGCCGTATTCGTCAGACCAAGCGCTTTGTCCTTCTTGCAAGCAAGAACAGCAAGGACAGTCGTTGGGTGCCCTGGGAGTTGGGCGTCGCGGATGGGTATAAAGGGTTGACGAAGATCGCGCTGTTCCCGGCATCCGACAGCGCGCATGAGCAGGCATGGGCGTCGTGGGAGTATCTGGGATTATACCGCCGCATCGTCTGGGGGGATCTACAGGGTCATCAAAAGCGCGTCTGGATGGTCCTCGACGAGAAAAGGAACACAGCTACCGAGCTTAGCGAGTGGCTGGCTGGTGAATAACGAGTTCCCGTCCCGTTTAAGCAGTGGCAGGGGGTTGCCAAAATCGCTTCTCAACGACATCCGGTTGGAGAGTTGGACTTTCGAAGCGCTCCTCTCGGACGGAAACGTCAAGGTGGCGGTGAAATAACGCAACATAGTCCCGGTCTTCCGCTAGGTCGGGCGATAGAGATTCAACCTGCGCCCCAACTTCAAGCGTCGCGCCGCCCGTGGAGACTACTGGAATCACTGCAGCGTCCGGTTGCAGGCGTCGAAACATTTCATATTCCTGTACAATCCCGCCCATACCCCCAATGAAAACTGCCGCTTTGAACTTGTGTTCGGAAAACATACGCTCGCGCATGGCCAGCAAGCTCTTCTCCCGATCCTTCTCAATCTCGTCCGTATAAACCACGTTGTTGAACCGCTCATTATCCTCGGGATACTCGTCCTTGAAATGGCGAGACTGGTAGAGCCGGACCCAGTGTCCGTAATTTATTCCTATGTCTTGCGAGACCACCCAGATCATTGGTGTTATTGCGGGTTGACCACCCCAAACAAGCAGCCTGCGTCCTAGCGTGACGTGCACCAAAGCGGAGACTGCGGCTGTAATCGCGACACTGTCAGCGGTCGCCGCATATTGTGGGCCTCGCTTCGGATCCGGCACGCCTGCCGAAAGAAAAATGGCCTCAGTCATGGTCAGTTCTCCCATGCCGCAAGAGCCCATCCGGCTTCGGAAACTTTAATCGTGCGGACCGCGCGAATATGCTCCCCAAGCCATCGGAGATGAGCATTCCATGCATCACGGATGCCGATATGATCGTAGACCAGTACCGGTATCTCCTGCTGTTCCGCTCGTCGCGCCTTATCGGCCACATCGTTCAAAATTTCAGCCGTGGGGATTCCGACGATCGGATATGCCCAGATCTTTTCGCCGTCCAGCAACCGCACGGCGACGGCCCGATGTGCGCCGACGCCTTCCACTGACGCACCAATTTTCTCGACGTCAGCGCGGAGTTTGCCGGTAATCGACATATATCGAGATGCGATGCTCCGGCTTCGTAGCCGCTCGACCTCCAGGACGATTGTATCCGCCGTTTTGGCTACTATTGGGCCATCTGGCCCCTCGAGTTCCTCTGGATCAAGATATATAGTCTCTGCAAGATCGGTCAGCTTGTTTGGCGTATGCTCAGGCCAAATTACACGAAGGACCTGGATCTCTTTCGCGCGCGCCCTTCCTATTTCCTGTCGAGTCCAGCGGCTATCGAAATAGGTAGGCGTGTCGAGCATAACCATAACATCAGAATCGACGAGCCTATGCCAAAGCACATCTTGGAACGGATCGCCGGGCCTAATGTCGTGCGTGTCCAAGAATACGTCGAATCCGCGGGACGCAAGGAGATCGTGAAGTTGCAACGCTGCTGCTCGGGATTCCACGCGCCGATAGCTCACAAAAACCCGTCGCTGTCGACGAAGTAAGCCCACGCATTCCAGCATTGCTGACGCGAGTTCAGTCATATTTGGATCGTCAGCGCGCCGCGTTAGCCCATTGATGGGCTGGAGAAGCGGGGGGATGTGAGCATTGAAGTCTGCGCCAGCGGCAATCGTTGGAATGATGGGCGCACTGGCCCGGATCAGGTCTTGGGCCGCTTCGAGATCTTGCTGGGCATTTCCTCCAAAATACGCACACGCGAATGCTGCTGGCTTGTGCCGCTCACCCAGCGTTGCCGCATTATGCACAACTACATCGTCCCCCAACGTCAATCCGAAGTCGGAAACGATATCCGTGAGCGTCGCTGTCAGTGTTGCACGCTCCTCTGGCGTTGCCGCACCAAGTATGGCCAGTTCATAGATACTCATTGGTGTCAGCGACCGGCCGCTTTTGCCGCAGTTTCGATCCAAGCCGGCATGTTGGCATAGCCGTTATCCCGGACCCAATCATATGTCCCGTATAGGTTCGACAGCGGAATATCTCGGCCATTCTGCTTTATTGTAAAATAACTGAGAGGGTTGGTCCCCTGTCGATCAGTTCCAAGTTGCGGATCTTTTACGCTATGGATGTCGATGGCCAATAGGCCTTTCCCAAGCTCGTAACTTCTCTTGATCTCGTGCCGGACCCATTCGCGATCATACGTCTCTGCGCCGAACAGCACCACAGTCACGGACGTGCCTTTGAGCTGCTCTTCGATCCATTTTTCTATGCCGCCCGCGCGTCTTTTTGCCTCTTCGAACTCTGCCTTGTCATAGAAAGGCTGCGCTTCGCCACCTGGACGAACCACCCAGGAATTGCGGACTTGCACGACCCGTCGAACGTCACGGTCATAGTGAAAGCTAAAGAATACCCGACGCGCCACCGCTTCCCCCCTCGATCATCGTCCACTCATATCAAGGCGGACGCCAGGTGTCAGCAGGCGCGGTGAGTGCTTGGGGTAGGCTGGTCGAAGCGACACCCTTCGGCATGGCGAGGAAAGCGCCCATTCCATCGAAATGCGTCGGCCAAATCGAGCATGTTGCGCTACTTTCGAAATCGCACCTGTGCGGGCGAGGGAGATGGCCCGTGGTATCAGTGATTCGGGCTGCCTCTGGCGTGCCCAATGTCCCCGCTGGCTTCCCGATTCTGTTCGACGCCGACATGGCGATCATCGAGCCGGCCTTCGTCTGGCTCATGGAGCATGCAGAGCTAAGCGGCCGTGCCCACGCCTCCGAAACCGTGCGGACCTACGGCGAGCATCTCCACGACTGGTTCGACTCGCTCGAACAATCGGGGATCGAATGGCGCGAAGCCGACGAACGCGTCATCGCCGCCTATCGCAACCGGATGCTGGAGAATCCCAGCACGCATACCGGGCGGCCCTATGCCCGGACCACGATCAATGCGCGTGTCTCGACCGTCTGCCGCTTCTATGGCTGGGCGCTCGATAAGGGGCTGATCGACCACTGCCCGTTCCGGTTGACCGAGAAGATGACGCTGATGCTCGACGGCGCCTATCGCCCAGGCTTGCAGCGGCGCCAGGTCAATGAGCTGATCGTCTCACGCCCGGAAAAACTGCCGCGACCGCTGCGTGCCGACGAACTGGCACGGCTGTTCGCGCATCTGAGGCCTACCGCCCGACTTGCCGCGCAATGGGCGCTTGGGGCGGGTCTGCGTCGCAAGGAGCTTTGCGCGCTCGCCCTCGACCAGATCCCGGATAGCTGGCCACTCTACCTCGACAGCGATCCACTTGTCGGCGTGCCGCTCCATATCACCAAGGGCGACCGGCCAAGGACGGTCTATCCGCCGCTTCGGCTGCTTGATCATACACACTGGTATGCGGGCGAGGATCGCGCCCGGATCGTCCGCGGTATCCGCCGTTCCGACCGGGGCTATCGCGCGCCGCCTAATCTCCTGCTGAACGAGCATGGCCGCGCCATGACGCGAAAACTCCTGACGGCGCAGCTCGCGGAAGCGTTCGCGGCCGCGGGACTTCAGGGCACGCTGCACTGGCTGCGGCACACCTTCGCGATGGCGATGCTGGCCCGCCTTCAGATCCAGGCCCGCACCAATCCCGATCTCAACCCGCTCAAGGTCGTGCAGGTGCTGCTCGGCCATGCTTCGATCACAACCACCGCGATTTATCTGCGCTGCGTCGAGCTGCACGAGCGCGACCTGAGCGAAAGCCTCGCCTATCTTTATGGCGAGCTGATCCCCGCCGATGGCTAGGGGCCGCCTCGATCGCACGCTGAGACTCGATCCGGCACCGGCGAACCATCCGGCGGAGGTCGTCGAGATCCAGTTCCGCGACGAATGGGGCAAGATCGTCCAACGCTTCGACCCGGCGCTGTTCGGGTTGCCGGACGATATCAGCGCCGCCATCGCCCGGGCTTTCCGCGATCATGATATGGCATCCAGCGTCGCGACCCGCACCGCGCGCTGGTTCGCGATGCGCGTGTTCGGTAGGTTCCTGCGCGAAGACGCGCGTGTCAGGCGCGCGGCAGACCTCGACACGGCAACGATCCGCCGGTTCATCACCTGGCTGGCGATGCCCACTGACGGGCGCAGGCGTGGCGTCCGCTCACAATCCGGTCAGTTCGGTATGATCCGGCCCGTCCTCAAGCGCGCGATCGCGGACAATCCAGGCTTGTTCGCACCGGGCTTCGCCGTTCCCAACAATCCGATCCCGCTCGCCGGCGTCCAGCGGTTACCGCAAGACCGGCTGACACCAGCCGCAATGCGCGCCCTGCTGGCAGTCTGCTATGCCGAGATCGACACGGCATGGGCCAAGTTCCAGCACGGGCAAACCATCGTCAATCTTCCGAACGTGCCGCTCCATAGTGGGCGGACCGCCGAACGGGATCGCTGGATCTGGAAGCTCCATCGCCGCGGCCACGGCATCATGCCGATCGACCGAGGCTTGGACCTTAACAAGCCCGATCGGCAGAGGATCGCCGAGGTAGGCGGGTTCCGCGAGCTCGAGGGTTATCTCCACCTCACGACCGACACGCTGGTTGCGTTCTATATCGTGCTGCTGATCCAGACGGCGGCCAACGCCGGTCCGCTGCGCCAGATCAAGCGGGACTGCCTCGTGCCGCATCCGCTCGAGCGGCATCGCGTCATGGTCGAGTGGGTGAAACCTCGTGCCGGCGGCAAGGTGAAGCGCATGCAACGGCGCTCGTTCGACAATCGCCGACCCTATGCGGCGCCGCGCCTGATCGAAAAGCTCCTTGCGATGACGGCGCCCCTATTACCGCATGTGGAGCCGTCCAAACGCGACCGGCTGTTCCTCCACCGCTTCCTCATGACGACAGGACGCCTCGAGCGCGAGCATCACGCCGGTCATATCGTGCAGGCCACGTTGCGATCGGCAATGTTGCGCTTCTACGAACGGCATAATGGCGCGATCGCCTCCTGGAACGATGCGCATCCGGGCAAGTCCCGTTCCTTGCTTCCCGACTTCTCGCCCAAGCTGTTCCGCAGCAGCATGGCAAGCGCCCACTACACAGCGTCGCAGGGCGATATCATGGCGGCCAAGGCGGTCCTCAATCATGCGAATGTCGCCACCACCGACATCTATGTCGATGGCGAGGCCGTCCGCCGCCTCGAACGCGATACGATCGCTCGGCTCCAGTCGCTGATGATCACATGGGTCACCGGCGAGACGCCCGCCCATGACTCGCAACATCAAGGGCCGGATACCAGCGCGCGGGTGACGGCGCTGTTCGGCCACGACTGCCTTCGACCGGTCGACGGCGGGCAGGCACAGCCTGGCCGCGTGTGCCCGAAACTGGGAGGCTGCCTTGCCTGTCCAGGCCTAATCGTCCCGATCGACCCGGGTCATCTGGCGCGCATTGTCCAGGCCACCATGCATCTTGAAGCGGCGCGGGAACGCATCGACCCGATCCGGTTCAGCCTCTTCTATGCCCCCAGCCTTCGGGCGCTGACACAAGACCTGCTGCCGGCGTTCCCGCCCGAAATGATGCCGGACGCGGAACGGCACATACCCGCCTTGCCGCCGCTGCCGGACCTGGAATAGCCTCATGGCCTCCGTCCCGACATCCACGCCTACCCAACTTCCGGCGCCATTGCTCGGAAACGAAGGCGTCCCCGCCGCCACGACGTTCAACTGGGGCTTCGAAATGCCGGACGGGAGCCGGTTCACGGACGATCAGTGGACGCCGCTCCGGCACGCCGCCGAACTGTTCCTGTTCTCGCTGCGGGCCGATCCGCCCGAAGGGCGGATGCCACTTCGCAAGGAAACGGTCGATGGTCACTTCAGCCACATCCGCTTCCTCGTTCGATGGATGGCAGCCGAGAACGTCCGATGCTTCAAGGATCTCGATCAAGACGCCGTCGACCGGTTCGTGGCCATGTTGCGCGCCCGTCCCGGCAGGAACGCTTCACGGCTCTCCCTCAGCACCGCCGAAGGCTATCTCGGCACGATCCGCACGTTCCACATGCAGCGCGACAAGCTGGACGACGCGCCGCTGATGGCGCCGCCTCGCGCCGGTTCGGTTGGGAAGCGGCACTGGAAACCTTATGGCGGCCATCCCTATACGCCCGACGAGATCGCCGTGCCTCTCATCAGCGGCGCTATGGAACTGCTCGGTGACCCAGCGGACCAGATACTCGCGCTGCGCGATCGCCTCGAAGATCTGTATGAGAAGTTTCGACAACAGCATCAGGGGCGAAGGCTCCACTGGCATATCAGACGCGCCATGTTGGCTGAGCCATGCCCCCACGCGGATCTGTATCCGAATCCGGAATGGCCGCTGCGCCGCCTGACGTTCATGCTCGATCGCCTTGGCGACGCCTGCTTCGTCGTCATCGCCTATCTCGTTGGCGCGAGAGCCTCCGAAATACTCAGGCTTGAGGAGGGTTGCCTCGAACGGCGCGCGGCCGACGGAGACGGCGAGGAACACGTCTATCTGGTCGGCACGATCACGAAGACGTCGCTGACGGAACATGGGGACGTCCATCGCTGGCTCGCGCCCGAGCCGGTCCAGCGGGCGATCCACATCCTCGAACGTCTCTCCGCTCCGCTTCGCGAACTTAGCGGGAAGAGGAACCTCTGGCTCCACCAGCTCGGCCGGGGACGCTCGCCGCTTCCGACGATGATGCCCGTCGCTCGACTGCGATCACCCATGGTCAATATCCGCTTGAACGAACGACTTGCGCCGTTCCTTGCCTTGCCGGAACACCAAGGCGGAACCTGGCACCTGACCACCTATCAGGGTCGCAAGACGTTCTCACGGTTCATCGGGCGGCGCGACCGCACCGGCCTGACGGCGCTGCAACGCCATCTCGGCCATGTCCACCGCGCGATGACCGACCGGGCCTATGTGGGCACCGACTTCGAGCTTGCCCAGCTGATCGACGACCAAGCCGCCGAAGAAACCCGCAAGGCGCTGGAAGACCTGCTCCTGGCGCCGAACGTCGCCGGGAAGGCGGGCGTCATGCTCTCCGAGCGATCGCCGTTCCGCGGGCGCACGCTATCGAGCGACGTCGATGGATATATCACCGAGATCCTCGCCGGCACGGATATGCGCCTCGGCGTATGCGACTGGGGCTACTGCCTCTACCGCCGGGAGACCTCCGCTTGCCTCGGCGGCGAGCGCGAGCCGAACCCGGTGCTTCGCACACAAAGCACCTGCTCGACTTGCGCCAACTTCGCCGTGACCGACCGGCATAGGCCGGTCTGGGAAGCGCGGCTTGAACGAAACACCGCATTGATCCAGCGCGATGACCTCGATCGCGAGAGCCGAGCACTTGCCGAAGCCCGCATCCAGGAATCTCGCCGTATCCTCGACCAGCTCGACGAAGGAAATGCCGGTGACGTCTGAATCTGACCTATCCACCCCGCAGGCCCGTCGCCGGGCGAACACCAATGCACGTCTGCGCGAAGCCCTTGGCGTCCTTGCCAAAGACCCGTCCGCCGCGCCAACGGTCGCCGCTCTTGCACGAGCAGCCGGGGTCGGCCGCAACATCATCTATACGCACCATGCCGACGTTCTTGACGCCCTGCGCGAGCTTCAATCGCAACGTGAGGGCGCCACTGAAATGGCCGCCGGCGATGCCGATCGCACACGCTCTGCTCTTCGGCACGTGGAAGCCAAGAACATCGCCCTCGCAACACATAATGCCAGCCTGCTGAAGCGCGCCCTCGAGGCCGAACAGCGCGCGGAGCGCCTTGAACGCCGCAACGCGCAACTCGTGCAGGAACTCGATCGGATACGCCTGCCCGTCCCTATCCGCATCAACGCCGAAGCGCCCGATCCCTCCACTGCCTGAAGGCGGTCACGCCCTAATCGGGCGTCTTGGAAGGGGAGGAGGACTGGGGATGTCGGAAATGCGGGCTTTGCGCAGCCAATACGACAGGTCGATGCAGACCTAATGCAGCCTCAAATGGAAGGTCGCGCCCCAGGACGCCTTCCTCAAGCAATGGCCGCCGGCCAAGGCCGCCTGGGCGGCGGGCCGGAAGGTCGTGCGCCTGATCGGCTACGATGCCTCGCCCGCCGACGCACGCCGTTACCGCCATGCCGCCGGGATCGACGACCCGCTGTTCGAGTGCCGCTATCCGCTGCGCGACTGGGGCTGGACGCGCGCACGCTGCGAGGCCCGGATTGCGCAAGCCGGCCTGCCGGTCCCGCCCAAGTCGTCCTGCTTCTTCTGCGGCGCCATCAAGCCCGACGAGGTCCGCGCCCTGCCGGCCTGGTGCCTGCGCCTCATCGTGCTCATCGAGGCGCGTGCGGCCCCCCGTCTCCATACGGTCGAGGGGCTCTGGCGGCGCTCTACCCGAACCCGTCCGGGGCGGATCACCGACTTTATCCGTGCCGAGCAGCTGCTGCCCGAGGCCGAGATCGGCGAGATCCTGCGGACCGCTCCCACCGAGCTGCTGCGCTTCCAGGACGCGGCCGCGCTCGTGCCGGTGAGCGAACGGCCGACCATGGAGCAATGGCTCGCCGACTTCACCGCGGGGCAGGCCACCAGCCGTCTCTAGGCAGCCGCGCTGCGCTGCGCCATCCCGCGACATGTGCACCGCGCGCCCACAGCATACCCACCCGTTATGCCGGCTCTGACCACAAGCTTATCCACCAAGGAGGTCAACCATGCGTCCCATCACGCCTGCCTCGCCCGAGCAGGGCCAGGCCATCGCCAACGCTGTCGAGCGCCTGCGCGAAGCGCGCACCCTCTTGCGCCAGGCCGGCGCGCGCCAGGCGGCGGCCGCCGCCGGCAAAGCGATCAGCAGCGCCGAAGGCGCGGCCCGGCATGTCGCGCACCGGATCCGGCGCACGAGCACGTGACGCCCGCGCTCTCGCGCGACGCCTTGGCGGGGTCAAGCGCCATGCGACCAATGTCTAGGGTTTTGAACGCCGTCGCCATAACCAGCCTTTCGTCATTTTGCGGTACAAGTGTGCATGGATTCGCACACAACACCCGGGCTCTGGTCGCTCGACTTTGAAGCAGGACTTGCGGTCTGCGCCCAGGGTACTCTTCGTTTCGAGCGCCGCGGCGACGCCGGTGTCACCCTCGCGTTCGTGGGCGCTGCGCCCCTTTCGCTCGAAGCCCAGTGTCTGCTGGCCGGCCACGCCGTCGCAGCCATCGAACGCGCCTATCGCCTGCGGCGTCTCCCGGGCACCGCCCGACAAGAGCAGCCGCCCTTTTCTCCGCGTCCTACTGCCCCCTGTCGCCGACCGCGCATCGCATCCCCAGATCAGCCAGCGCTTCCTTGAGCAGACCGCGTTGGGCAGACCGCGTTGGGCAGACCGCGATAAGGGCGGCCAATGACGGCGATGCAGCGCCCAATACCATCGGACATGGTCGCCCCTGCACGCTCCCACGCCCTCCTACGATGTGAGAATGGCGCTTTCTGCCCGCCAACTCCCAGGCCGAGATGCAGGACAAGCGCCGCGCAAATGCTCGCCCATGGCGGCGTTGTTCTGGTCTCGCGCAACCGACAGCGCCGAGTTGCCCGCGGCGTCGCACCGCTCGGGGTCCGCGCCCTGCGCGACCAGGAGATCGGCAATCTCTCGCCGGTCGAACAGCGCGGCGAGCATGAGGGCAGTCTGGCCGGCCTTGTTGGTCGTCTCGGCGTCTGCCCCGCGCTCGAGAAGCAGCCGGGCGACCGATGTGAAGCCCTTGAACGCCGCGCCCATCAGCGCGGTATTGCCGCGCGCGGCATCACCCGCCTCGGGATCGGCGCCGTGATCGAGCAGCAGCGCCACGGCCTCGTCATGCCCATGATAGGCCGCCAGGATGAGCGGGGTATAGCCCCGCTCATCCTTTGCCTCGACCGCGCAGCCCGCATGCAGCAGGGCCGGCAGCACGTCGGTCCGTCCCAGCTGCGCCGCATCGAACATCAGTTCGCGCAGCCGCTCGGGCGAGGGCAGGGGCGGCAGATCGCCGGGCTCATTTGGCATCCATGTCGACCTTGAGTTCGCGGGGCCAGAAGCGCAGCGCCGCGATCGTGTCGACGAAGGCCGCCGCATCCTTGGCGGCGCCAAGCTCGATACAGGCATCGTCGAGCTTCTCGAGGATGCCGGCATTGGCAAAGATCGGCTGCGCATCGAGCGTGAGGCCGATATATTTGCAATGGCCAAAGGCATCGCGCACGAAGTCCTGCGTGGCCGCGTCATCGGCAAGCAGCGCAGCGCCGTCGGCCGAGACGACGATGGCCACCGCGTCGAACAGCACCGAAGCTCCGCCGTCGATCTTCTGCTTGGCCGCAACCTTGGTGCCATCATCAAGCGTCACGCCGCCGATCTTGGGGGCGATCACGTCATAGACCGCGCCCACCTTGTCGAGCGCCTTGACGAGGCCGCCAAACAGCGCGGCATCGGCGCCGTCGCTCAGGAGAATGCCAAGCTTGCGGCCCTTGAAGCTCGGCGGTCCGTTCTTCACGATCGACAGCGCGTCCGACGGCGGCAAATCGCTCCGGGTCGGCTGCGCAGCCTGCGCGGGCGCGGGCAATTCGGGAAGGCCCAGGCCGTCCGCGACGGTGCCGGCCAGGCCGTCGTCGATGTTGATGAGGTGCGAGACGACACGGGCGCGAATGTCCGGGCGTTCGACCTTGCTGAGCTCGAAAACCAGGGCATCAGCGATATGCTTCTGCTCGATCGGCTCCTGGCTCACATAGAATTGCCGAGCCTGGCTGTAGTGATCGGCGAAGCTTTCCGGGCGGATGCGCAGCTTGGCGCCATCCGCTTCCTCGGCGAAGCTTCGGAACCCCCGGACCGGATCCTCGCGCGGTCCGCCGAGCGTCGCACCCCAGCTGTTGGGCTCATAATTGACCCGCCCCCGGGGGTTGGTCATCGCCATATGACCGTCCTGCTGGAAATGGGCGACGGGGCATTTGGGCGCGTTGATCGGGATATGCGTGAAATTGGGCGAGCCCAGGCGCTTGAGCTGTGTATCGAGGTAGGAGAAATTACGCCCCTGGAGCAGCGGGTCGTTGGTGAAGTCGATACCCGGCACGACATTCTGCGTGCAGAAAGCAACCTGTTCGGTCTCGGCGAAGAAATTGTCGACCACCCGGTCGAGCACCAGACGGCCCACGACCCGGACGGGCAGTATCTCTTCGGGAATGATCTTGGTCGCGTCGAGCACGTCGAAATCGAACTGGTCGGCGAACGCCTGGTCGAACAGCTGGACGCCGAGCTCCCATTCGGGAAAGTCACCGCCATTGATCGCTTCCCACAGATCGCGGCGATGAAAGTCCGGGTCGGCGCCGTTGATCTTGACCGCCTCGTTCCACAGCACCGACTGCAGGCCCTGCTTGGGCTTCCAGTGGAACTTGACGAAGGTCGACTTGCCCTCGGCGCTGACAAGCCGGAAGGTATGGACGCCAAAGCCCTCCATCGTGCGGAATGAACGCGGGATCGCCCGGTCCGACATGGCCCACATGATCATGTGCATGGATTCGGGGGTCAGGCTGATGAAATCCCAGAAATTGTCATGTGCGGTCTGCGCCTGCGGGAAGGCGCGGTCGGGTTCGGGCTTTGCCGCATGGACGAGGTCGGGAAACTTGATCGCATCCTGGATGAAGAAGACCGGGATGTTGTTGCCGACCAGATCCCAGTTGCCTTCCTTGGTATAGAGCTTGACCGCGAAGCCGCGCACGTCACGCGCCAGGTCGAACGAACCCTTCGAGCCCGCCACGGTCGAGAAGCGAACGAAGGCGGGCGTGCGCTCGCCCACGCGCTGGAAGATGTCCGCCCGGCTGATGTCGGCGAGGCTGTCGGTCAGCTCGAAAAAGCCGTGCGCGCCATAGCCGCGGGCATGGACCACGCGCTCGGGGATCCGCTCATGGTCGAAGTGAAAGATCTTCTCGCGAAAATGAAAATCCTCGAGCAGCGTCGGACCGCGCGCGCCTTGCTTCAGGCTGTTCTGATCGTCGGCGACCGGAACCCCTTGGCTCGTGGTGAGCGCCGGCGCGCCGTCGGCCGCGACCTGATGGGTCTCGCCGCCGTCGCCCTGTTTTTCAGCATAGCTTTCGGACAGCTGTGCGTCGGGAGGCACGGGCGAGGCCTTCTGCCGGGATTCCCCGGACACCGGCTTCCCCGGAGCGATGTCGGCCGGAACGATCACAGCGGTATCGGTCGCGGGTTTCCTGGGCATGGGAGCTCCTGTCACTGGTCATGTCGGTGAACCCGCCCACGCCGGACGCTGGGCAGGTATGACGGACAAACCCCCGGGGACAGTTTGAGTTTCCCAGGCCGAGCAAATTGGGAGCCGCCTCGTCCGACAGGGCGCACAGAGGCCGGGCACCCTGTCGGATAACGGTCAGTCGCTTAGTTCTGCAGCAGCGAGCGTAGCATCCAGGCCGTCTTTTCGTGCACGGTCAGCCGCTGGGTCAAAAGATCGGCGGTGGGCTCGTCGCTCGCCTTGTCAGCCAGGGGGAAGATCGAGCGCGCGGTGCGCGCCACCGCCTCATGGCCCGTCACCAGGATGGCGACCATGTCGAGCGCCTTGGGCGGATCGGCGGGCGCATCGTCGATCGATGCCAGTTCGCTGAACTGCGCGTAGGAGCCCGGCGCCTTGTGTCCCAGCGAACGAATGCGCTCGGCGATGAGATCGACCGAGTTCCACAGCTCGGTATATTGCACCATGAACATGTCATGGAGCGTGTTGAACATCGGGCCGGTCACGTTCCAATGGAAATTGTGGGTGGTGAGGTAGAGCGTATAGGTGTCGGCCAAGAGACGGGAGAGACCTTCGGCGATGGCCGCGCGGTCCTTCTCGTCGATGCCGATATCGATATGCCCTTCGGTGGCTTTGCCCATGGCTGTCTCCTTCTTGGGATTGAACCTGGGAAGATATGGCGGCGATGTCGCAGCGCCAACCATTCAAGCAATTTGCGAGGAGGACAAAATCATGAGCCGTCATAGGCTTGCGCCCCGCCCCGAGTGCCCAGAGGTGTTGCGCGCCGTCGTCGGTTTCGACCGCCCGCTCCAGACCCTCTTCGCGCAGGTCTTCTCGCATACCCCCGAGGCCGACGATCCCGAGGCCGAGAGCGTGCGGGACGATATTGAGGAGGGGGATGAGGATGGCGAATCCTGCTGTGGGTCGGCACCGAACCGGGCGAACTGCTCGATCCCGAGGCCGCCATCGCGCTTGTCGCGCCCTATGCGCTTATACCGGATGATCTGGCCAGACGTCTGCGCGCAGACATGGACGCAGCCGCCGGGCAGCGCGACGGCGAGCACCAGATTGAGGTCAAGCGAATCCTGTTCGGTTCGCAGCATTAGGCTTCAAGACCGGACGGCGCGGACAAGACGGGCCAGTTTCAGGCCATCGCCCACGGGCAGGCGCGTGCGATGATGGGCGCCTGGCGGCGCCTGCTCGGCCGAACGGCCGAGGAGAGGAGGGGGTGAGGGACTGGCGTCCCGGACAAGGGGTTCGAGGACGCTTTCCAAGGAGAAGTCCCATGAACATCGGTTCCATCGCCAAGAACGCCGCCGGCCACCTCGTCGGCCGTGTCTCCACCCTGACCGTCGAGCTCACCATCGCGCTCCGCCCGGTCCACTCGGCCAATCCCAACGCACCCAAGTTCGAGGTGATGGCGCTGTCGGCTGCGCGCGCCTGGGTCCGCGTCGGCGCGCTGTTCGAGCTCGCCTCGCGCGAGAGCGGCCTCATCTTCTACAACGGCAAGATCGAGGACCCGAGCTTCGCCCAGCCGCTCTATGTCTCGCTGTTCCAGCAGCAGGACGGCTCCTACAATGTGGTCTGGTCGCGCCCCTCGCGCCGCCGGGAACTTCCCGCCGAAATGGCGATGCCCGCCGATGATGGCCTGCCGCCGCTGCCGGGCAACGACGCCTCCCAGGCCGGACAGAGCGAACCCGACGTGCTGGGCGCCAGCTCGGCCCCGCCTGCCTTCGCGGACTGATCGCCATCGCCTCTGCCCCCGACAGGGTTCGCCTCGCACGCCTGCGAAGCGGGCCCTGTCGTCCTGCCGCCGCTCGCGCGGCGCTGTGAGGGGAGGGGGAGCGGTGATGATGGTCCTGCCGCAAAAAGGAGCGTCCGGGCCGGTCCCTTTGTCGGAGTTCCCCATGACAGACACTCTCCCCGCTATCGCCGATGCCCCCTGCAACGCCGCAACCCTCGTACCCGACGCGCGGCGCGGCGCATTTCTCCCTGCACTTTTTGGCCGCCGTCATTTCTTCCAGGGCGAGACGCTGGTCTATTCCTTCCTGCAGTGGCTCTCGGCCGATTATGGCGGCGGCTATTGGCAGTTCATGGAACGGGCGGGGCACCCGCTCTATCTCGTCCCCGCCGGACGACCGGCCTATCGCATCTGCTGCAACAGCAACGGCTATGAGGGCACCGTCTCCGCCGACGCTGCGGGCATCATCGCCACGCTCTTCGCCTTTTCGCACCTCTCCTTCGAGGTCGAAGACGATCATCTCGCCGAGGCCTACCACCGCCTGCGCGACTATGCCGGCGACCATCCCGAGGCCGCGAAAATCTTCGGCGCGATCGACTAGATCCGCTCCCAGCGCGGGTCTGCCGTCAGACGCCAGGCCCCCCAATCCCCCGGAGGATTTCATGTTCAGCATCTTTGATATCGGCGCGGCGCCGGCGAATGAAGACTGCGCCCAGATCGGCCACACGCCCGACTTCGATGCGTGCAACCGCCTCGAAGTGGAGAGCTATCGCGCCGCCATCCAGGCCCGCTTCGGTCCTCCGCCCGAGGGCTGTGCGCTCGTCGCTATCGGCAACGCCCATGATTTCGGGCGCTACCTGACCCTCGGTCTCAAGGTCTGGCGCTTCGCGCAGGACCGGGCCGAGGTCGCCGCCTATGTCGAGGCCGCCGAAAACGGCCTGACGACCTGGATCGAAGCGGGCTTCACCGCGCCGATCCGCTATGCGCAGGGCGGCGACGTGCTGGAGCGGCGCGCCGGGCTCGAGGAGATCGTCATCGGCGCGCTCATGACGACCCGGCCGACCAGCGGAGGGCAATTTCCGATCCCGGACTTCGCGCATCTCCATGCCAATATCGCAGCCGCCTATCCCGCTTGCGCGGCCCAAGCCCTCGCGGCCCTCTGCGCATGATCTCGCGCGAGGCCGACCACCTTCTTTTCAGGAGCTCACCCATGGCAAACCGCGTTTCCGCGTCGATCACGCTCGGCGGCACCCTCTCACCCTACGCCTATGAGGCGCTCACAGCGCTCATCACCGCCGAGGCCTTGTCGACCGAATGGGACGGCGAGCCGTTCGAGGCCGACCACCATATTCCTGGCACTGCTCTCAGCCTCTTCGCCCACGAAGTCGCCAACGGCCGGTTCGAGGCCCTCGAAGCCTGGTGCGCCGAGCACGGCATCGCCTTTGCGCGCTGGTCGGGCGCCTATCCTTCGCAATGGGGCGCAGAGCGCGTGGTGTTCACGGGCGCAGGCGAACCCATCTCCTACCCGGTCGACGAAGACGATTATGTCGTGATCGGCCGCGCGGCGCTCGAACGCCTGGCAAGCTTCGACGCCGTGCTCGCCTATTTCGATGCGGCCGACTTCGTTGTGCCGCCGCTCGTCGTGGGGGATGCCGCTCCTTTCCCCCAAGAGCCCTTGGCCCGGCCGGGCTTTGATGAGACAGTATCATCATGACAACGATTCCCACCGACCGCAGCAGCGCGCTGGCCGCGCGCGACCGGCTCGTTCCCCTCGCCCTGTCCGATACCGGGCAGGCGCGGCGGGTCGCCCGCTTTCTCATGGCCTGGTGGAACGGACCCGAGCTGGGCGACTTCCCGGTCGCCGACCTGTTCGCGCTGGACACGGCCGTGGCGCGCGACATCGCGGCGATCGTGGGCTTTGTCGCCCAGCATCCGGGCGCCCTCTATATCGATGCGCTCGGCTATGGCGACGAGATGCAGGCGATCATCGCGCGCTGGCACGCGCCCCAGGCCGCGAACGCGGCCTAACCCGCCTCGGGCCAGGGCCCAAACATCAGAACCACCAGCGCCGCGATATCGCTGACGGGCGCAAAGCGCGCGAGTGGCACCTCGCGCAGCGCCGGCTGGTCCGCCTTATGGCCGAGCGCATTGCCCTTGGCATGGCGGGTGACCTTCTCCCCTAACGGCGGCAGGCCTTGGCCGGGCGGTCCGCCGAACCAGCGATAGGCCTCGACCGCGAGGCTGCGCGCATCATGCCGGATCAGCACGGCGCAGCCATTGGGCTTGGCGCCCAACCGGGTCTGAATGTCGAAGCTGCGCCGTCTGGCCTGTCCATGCATCGCCTTGAGCTGGACATGCCGCATTATGCCGCGCGCCTCGATGATGAGGTCATAGCCGCTATTGTCGACCTCGCTGTGCGAGACCGAAAAATCGAACTCGCCGCGGCGCCATAGCTCGCCGCCGACATCGGCGAGAAATCGGTGCTGGAGGATCGTCTCGCGCGTCGCGGAATAGGTCGAGAGCGCGGCTATCCACGCCTGCATAGGATCTTCCTCCCATTTTGTTCAGCCGGGCGACGAGCCCGGCACTGCGCGTGCGGCCAGCGGGCCTGCACTTTTCTCACCATAAGGAGACGATCATGGCGAACAACTATCTCAAGGCGAGCTTCCTCATCGAAGTCACGCCCGTCGAGGCTGCGCTCATCGACTGCGCCTTTGCAGCGAGCGATCTGCTGGGCGATCTCGGGGACGAGCCGGCGGCGCGCCTTGCGGCCTATTCGGGCCTGGGCTCGGCCTTTGCCGCGGCTTTCCCCCCGGGCGGCGACGATCCGTTCGAGACGTTCCCGGCTCTGTTTGTCGATCCCACCTATCCGACGTTCGACTGCGATCTGTCCCGATGCGAGCCCCGCAGCGAGGGCCGTGTCCACCTGCACTTTGCCGGGGAGCAGTTCGCCATCGACGCCGTCGGACACCTTCTCTTCGCCGCCGCCAAATCCGCCCTGCCGTTCGGTTTCGAATTCTCGCTCGATTGCGATCGCCTCGTGCCCGGCCAATTTGGCGGTGGCTATGTTGCGATTACCGAGCAGGGCGTCAGCTTCGGCCATAGCAGCGCGCTCCTGGACCGGGCGATCGGGCGCGCGATCGAGGAAGGCGCGGACGGCTATGTGCTGGTCACGCGTCATGCGACCCATGGGCTCAGCTTCTGGAACCGCGAGGCCGGGTTCGGGCGGCTCGCCGATGCAAGCATCTTCTCGGAGGCCGAGGCGTCACGCCTGGACATCCCAATCACCGACGACCAGCCCGAATGGCTGGCCATGCCCGCGCCGCTCATCTGATCGGGCCATCGCCCGCCAAAGGGGCTGGCGATGATGGGCGCCTGGCGGCGCCTGCTCGGCCCAGCGGCCGAGGAGAGGAGGGGGAGAGAGGACTGGCGTCCCGGACAAGGGGTTCGAGGACGCTTTCCAAGGAGAAGTCCCATGAACATCGGTTCCATCGCCAAGAACGCCGCCGGCCACCTCGTCGGCCGTGTCTCCACCCTGACCGTCGAGCTCACCATCGCGCTCCGCCCGGTCCACTCGGCCAATCCCAATGCGCCCAAGTTCGAAGTGATGGCGCTGTCGGCTGCGCGCGCCTGGGTCCGCGTCGGCGCGCTGTTCGAGCTCGCCTCGCGCGAGAGCGGCCTCATCTTCTACAACGGCAAGATCGAGGATCCGAGCTTCGCCCAGCCGCTCTACGTCTCGCTGTTCCAGCAGCAGGACGGCTCCTACAATGTCGTCTGGTCGCGCCCCTCGCGCCGCCGCGAACTCCCCGCCGAAATGGCGATGCCCGCCGACGACGGCCTGCCGCCGCTGCCGGGCGACGACGCCGCCCAGGCCGGACACAGCGAGCCCGAGGGGCTGGGCGCCTCGACCGCCGGTGACGATTTTGGCGGCGATGACGCGCAGGCACCCGCCCAGGGCCGCCGCGGCCGCCGTCAGCGCGCGGTCGAAACCGCCGACTGACCGCAACCATCCTCTTCCCTTTCCGCGCCGCGCCTCCGGCGCGGAAAGCCCCTGGCAGGATCCGCCGCGCTCCCCCGCGCAGCGGGTCCTGTCTTTGTTTCGGCTGGAAAGAGCCGATCCAGTCCGGCTCAGAACGGAAAAAAGGCCTGGATCGCGAGGATCGCCACGGTCGCGGTCAGGAGGTTGAGCGGCAGGCCGACCCGGACGAAGTCCGTATAGCGATAGCCCGCCATCTGGTAGACGATGACATTGGTCTGGTAGCCGAAGGGGGTCGCGAAGGCGGCGCTCGCGGCCATCATGACCCCGACCAGAAAGGGCCGTGGGCTGACGCCGAGACTGTCGGCCAGCGCCACGGC
Organism: Sphingobium amiense; assembly: GCF_003967075.1. NCBI lineage: Bacteria > Pseudomonadati > Pseudomonadota > Alphaproteobacteria > Sphingomonadales > Sphingobiaceae > Sphingobium > Sphingobium amiense. The sequence goes on along the minus strand of NZ_AP018665.1, from coordinate 156,153 downwards.
GACAGGCGTCACGAGCACCGCCACGGTCGCGTTGGACAGAAGCTCGGTCAGCACCATCGTGGCGAAGTAGAGGACGATCAGCGCGACGAGCGGGCTCAGCCCGTGGACGCTGGAAATCAGGAACTCCGAGGCCTCGCCCGCCAGCCCGCTCGATTCCATAGCGATGCCAATCACCACCATGCCCGCTATGAGGATCAGGATTTCCGGACGCAGTCCGCCATAGGCCTCGTCGGCGCTGATCACGCGCAGCAGGATCAGAAGGACCGCGCCGCTGAGCGCCGTCGCCGCGATCGGTGCGACCCCGAACGCCGCCAGCGCGATCGCGCCGGCAAAGATGGCAAAGGCCATCGCGGCCTTGAGCGGTTGGAAGGGGCGCTTTTGCGCGAACAGCGTCGCGTCGCCGACCTGGGCATTGCCGATATGGATGGGTTCGAGCGGTCCGGGCTCGCGGTCCCGCTCGTCGCTCTCATGCGCCCGCAGCAGCCGACCGCTGACGAAATAGAGATAGAGCCCGCCGGCCAGGGCGATCGGCAGGCCCACGGGCGTGATCTCGAAAATGCCGAAGCGCGCCTGTCCGGCAATGCTCGCCATGTCGTCGACGAGAAGGTTCGTCGAAGTGCCCACCAGCGTGCAGCAGCCGGTGAGGACGGTGATGTACGAGAGCGGCATCAGATAGCGCTTGGGCGACTGTCCCAGGGTGCGAGCGATATCGCGGATCACCGGCGCGCCCAGCACCACGATCGGAGTCGAATTGAGAAAACAGGAGAGGCCGCCGATCATCGAGAGGAGCAGCCACACCCCCTTGGCGCCCAGGCGCCGGCAGAGACCGACGCCGAGTTCGATCGCGCGATCGAGCAGGCCTGAGAGCTCCAGCGCATAGGCAATGACGAATAGCGAGGCGAGGGCGATGATGGCGGGACTGGCGAAAGCGCCCTGCACGTCCACCGGCCGCACGACCCCGGTCATGAGGAGGATCGCCGCGCCCGCAAGCGCCACGACGTCGGCACGCAGCCGGTCCCAGATCATCACGCCGACCACGCCGACCAGCACGAGCAAGGTGAGAATTTGATCGATCGTCATCGCGTCCCTGCCTCGAACCCAGGTCCGCCCCTGTCAACGTCCGGCCAAAAGAAACAGGCCGGGCGGGGTGGAGCCGGCCTTGCAATTTGGTATCACCCGGACATGCGCGAGCCCAATCTCAGGACCAGCCGTCTTGCCATTGCCGGCGGCCTCGTGGCCGCGCTCGCGCTGGCGGGCGGGGGATTCCTGCTCGGGCGCGGCACGTCGCCCAGGCCAGACAGCGCGCCGCCGCCCGCGATCCAGTCCGCGCCGCCGTCGCCGGCGGCTCAGCCTGAACCGCCGCATATTCTGGGCCGCGCGGACCTCCTCGCGCTCGCCGCCAAGGCGGCCGATGCCGCCGCATCGGGGCAGGTGCTGCCGACCGGCCTGCAGGGCAAGCGGTTCGAGCTCGTTCTCCCCTTCGGCTGCGCCGGGCCTGCCGCTGCCGACAGCGCCGCGCCCTTGCGCTGGCGCTATGATGCCGCGCAGCAGACCCTGCGCGTTCATGTCGCGCCCGCCCGCTGGTCGCTGGCCGACTGGGGGCTTGCTCCGGATAAGGGCGGGGACGGGACGAGCGGCGAAGGGGATACGGGCGTCGACGCCAGGGCGGGGGAAGCGGCCGGGCAGGCCCGGCTTGAGGGCTTCTGGATCGAGCGGCCCTGGTCTAGCGCCGAGACCTGTCCGCCCGTTCCTCCCGGACCGGCTGCAAGCGAGGGTGCATCTGCGCCCCTGCTCCCGCCTGAGCAGACGCTGGCCTTTGCGCAATGGCGCAGCGAGGCAGGACGGACCGATACAGCGCGGGCCGGGCGGGCCTATGCCCTGGTCAAGCGCTTGGCGCCGGACGCAGCGCCCGGGCCGAAGGGGCTCCGTATCCGGCTCATCGGCCGGGTCGCCCGCCTTCCGGATGGCGGCAGCCTGCGCTGCACCCAGGCCGCCGGGCCGGACCAGCGCCCGGTCTGCCTCCTTGCCATCGCGCTCGACGAGGTGCGCATCGAGAACCCCGCCGATGGGGCGGTGCTCGGCACCTGGTCGGAGGCCATCGTCCAGCCCTGACGGCGCGCGCGCGCTGATGCGGTGCTCTCGCTCAAGCCGATAGCCCGGGCGGGCGAGGGCCGCCTGCTTCGCGCAAGATCGCCGGGCCGCCCGGACCGCATGGTATCCCAGGGGAACCCGTCGGCGCGCCATTGGTCGCTCGCCCTGCGCCCGCGTCCGGCCGGTCTGCCGGCGCATGAGCCTCGCCCGCCGCGCCGGGTGCCAGGGCCATTGCCGCAAGGGGAGCCGATCCTGGGGGCGGCCTGACAATTGTCCGTTCACCGCCGGCCTGGGCTGCCAGCGTCCCTTCCGCGCCGTTGACGTGACACCTGCGGCGAGGGGATGGGCCCGGCAACCCCGTTCCAGGCGCCCGTGTTGCCGCTGCGCGGCGGCCCGCGCCAGCGCCTTCCAGGGGTTCCCCTCCCGCGCTGCGCGCGTCGGTGCAGGTCCCGGCCCCACGCCGCCAATCGGTGTCACCGGCGGGAAGGAACGCCGGCAACCCAAGGAGGCTCATCATGAACGAAGTCAATCTCACCGGCCGCGTCGCCAAGGATCCGCAGACCCCCTCGGGCAATGGTCCCGTCACCCTCATCGTCGCGACCGACCGGGTCAAGCTCAAGGACGGCAAGACCTATATCGACGAGGCGACCGGCTACACGGCCAAGACCAGCGAGTTCCACAAGGTTACCTGCTTCAACGGCCAGGGCAAGGCGGCGGCCACGCGCAAGAAGGGCGACGTCGTCGCCATTTCGGGCTATCTGCACTATTCGAGCTGGGAAGATCGCGACGGCAACGCCCGCTACGGCGCCGAGGTCATCGCCGACCGGCTCCATTTCTTCTGACAGGCGCCGGGCGGCGCCCATGCGCCGCCCTTCGCTGGCCGCAGGTGCGCATCCCCCGCGCGCCTGCGGCACTCTTGCACAAAGGACCGCTCTTGGAACCCGACACGCCCCTCGCCGCCACACCCAGCCGCCGCATCGCGCTGCTCATCGATGCCGACAATGTGAGCCATGCCAAGATTGGCGCCATCCTCGCCGAGCTCAGCAAATATGGCACTGCCAATATCCGCCGCGCCTATGGCAACTGGGCGGCGACGACGCTCAAGGGCTGGACCGGAAAGCTCCACGATTTCGCGATTCGGCCCATCCAGCAGTTCAGCTATTCCACCGGCAAGAACGCCACCGATATCGCGCTCGTCATCGATGCGATGGAACTGCTCTATACCCAGGACCTGGACGCCTTTGCGATCGCGTCGAGCGATGCCGACTTCACGCCGCTGATCATGCAGCTCAAGGCCAATGGCCATGAGGTCTACGGGTTCGGCGAGCGCAAGACGCCGACGCCTTTCGTCAACGCCTGCACCACTTTCCTCTTCCTTGACGGCCTCGAGGACAGCGCCCCGCCTGCCGAAGCGGAGGTCGAGGCTCCGGCTGCTGCGCAGCCGAAGGGGCGCGGTCGCCGCAAGGCGGCGCCTGCCACTGCGCCGGCGGCTGCCGCCGCGCCTGCCGCTCCGCCAGAAGCGCCGACGACGCCCGGCGCCAAGTCGCTCGCGCAGGACAGCAAGCTCATCACCACCCTGCGCGGCGCGGTCGAGGCCGCCGCCCGCGACGATGGCTGGGCGCACATGGCGGCGGCCGGCAGCGCGGTAAAGCGCCAGGCACCAATCGATCCGCGCAACTATGGGGTCAAGAATTTCCCCCGGCTGTTCGAGGCGACCGGCCTGTTCGTCATCATGAAGGGCGACAACGGCCAGACCTATGTCGCGGACAAGCGCAACACCGACCGCGCCGCCAAGCCCGGCGGCTAGGTCGGATACCGGGCCGGGCCCTCAGCGCGGCCCGGCCTGCGCCCGCAGATGGGCGATGATCCGCGTCCATTCCTCGCCATGGGCCACGCCCGGGTCCGCGATCGCGGCGAGGACGGTCCGGACCTGCGGCAGGAAGCTTTGCCACATCGGCGCGCCCTCGAAACGGATGTCGCAAGCCAGGCCCTCCGCCTCGCACAGCGCCCGCGCGGCGCGCTCGCTGCCCTTGCCTTTGACCATGATCTTCGTGTCCCGCATTTGACGCCCGAGTCCCTGGCGTCCGGTCTCGAAAATAGCCCTCGCGCCTGGTCCGCGCCAGCGATCTCGCGGGCAGGGCGATCCTCGATAGTCCGAGCCGGGTTGGATATCCCGTCGCCGACGCGGCGGGGCGCGGTAAAAAGGAATGGGGCGGCGCATCCCGGCCGTCGGCCGGGACCGGCGCTCTAGTCGCTGGCGCTCCCGGAGCCGCGCCTGCGCCGCGTCTCCGCCCTGCCGGGTGACGATCACCTTGCGGGGTGCCAACCGGATCCCCCCGTTTTCTATTTATCTCTCTCTAGTCGTCCAAGTGTGGCGTGCGGGGATCGGCGCTCGTCAAGGATGAGCGGTCCCCCCAATTTTGACGGCGCCGCCGCGTGCCGCGCCGACCCCGACAAAATCGGTTCCCCCACTCCCCGCAAAGCGGCGTCGACCGGAGACCGGCCGCCGTCCCTGACCAGCTGGACCGCCGCACGCCCGGAGGAGGGCCTCATCGAACGGATGAGACACTCACACGGAGGCACTCATGACCAACTTCACCAACTTCGCCGATCTCGCCAGCTTCATCGCCGCAAGCCGCGACAATGATGACGCCAGCCGCAATTATGGAGCCGCCTTCATCGAGCATAGCGAGATGGCCAAGCTCTCCATCGTCGAGGCGCCCGAAGCGCTCGACATGCCCGACCCGGAGCAGGTCCGCGCTGCGGTCGACATGATGATGCAGACGATGTTCGACGTCCTGCGCGACACCAGGATGGAGGCCTATGCCGCCGATCTCGCCTGGGGCTTTGCCAACAGCTTCCATGTCGTGGCCAAGCGCATCGAGGGCCGCGAGGATGACGCCGCCAAGGCGCTCGGGGAGCTCGCGCGCCACTACGACCCCTCGGAAATCTACGCGACGGAACTCGAGGACACGCAGCTGCTCTGCCAGACGCTGCAGGGATGCCGCGAAGCGATGGAATGCATGCGCGACCATGCCGCCGAAGTCTACCGGGTCGAAACCGGCAAGCCCTTCTCGCCCGTCAAGGGCAGCCGGGTATCCTCCGCGCTCAGCGCCTCGATGATCGACGCGCGCGACTATCTGGCAGGACGCGCCCGGACGCGCCGCGAACAGTTCGCGCCCGATGGTCCGGTGGTCATCTTCTCTGGCGGCCAGGTGTGGGAAGATCATGACCTGCTCTACAAGGGTCTCGACCGCATCAAGACGCGCATCCCCGAGATGATCCTGGCCACGACCGCGCAGGCCAAGGGCTGCGATGCCATCGCCCACGCCTGGGCCGCCGCTCGCGGCGTCAAGGTCATCCAGTTCCGCCTGGACCGCAGCCAGGGCAACCGCGCCGCCTTCGTCCGCAACGACCGGCTGGTGAACCTCAAGCCCGTCGAAGCGGTCATCTGCGAGGGCTCCGGCATCCAGATGAACCTCGCCCAGAAGCTGCGCCAGGCCGGGGTTCCGCTCCACGTCGTCAATCTCGCCCACCAGCGGACGGCCAAGCGGGCATGAGCCCATCGGAGAGGCTCCGGCTCAGGCCGGGGCCTCTCCTCCTTCTTTTCGTCTGGCAGGGCGGCGCGCCGGGGCATCGAACCCCGTCGCGCCGCGCCGATGGCGGCCCTGAAACCTCTATCGGCGGGCTCTGGGGACCGGCCCGCAAAGCCCAAAGAAAAGAGGGGTGGAAAGGCGCGAGCCAACAGACAAGGAGAGCTCCCATGTCGATCCCGTTTCGCAAAGCTGCCGCCGCGTTCACCGTCCAATATCGCCCGCTCGTGGCCCGCATCACCGCGCGACACTATGCCCGCCTGCGTACCTATCTTGAGGCCGAAGCGCTCCGGCAGGGTCTCGACCTCCTGCGGCAAAAGGAGGGCGACGAGCACGCGCTGGACTATGCGCTGAGCGCCCGCGTCGACACGCTGGCTGTGGCCGCCCTCGCCAAGCTCTTCGACTATGACGCCGATGTGATCGCGGTCCTCGACGAAGCGCAGTTCACGCGGGCCCAGATCCGCACCCGCCGCCTGCCGATGAGCGGCGACATTGTGCTCGAAATCGGCGGGCAGGGCGCGGTCGACGGCGCCGGTATGAGCGCGCTGGAATCGGCAGAGCAGGGCGGGGCGCGATGACACGCCGGGCACGTCCTTTTGGACCCGAACGCGCGCCGCGGCTCGATCTTCTGACGCTGCTCGGTCCCGCGCCGGTCGAAGTCTTGTGGGAAGCGGAAAAGGCCGGCTGGCGCGCCTTCGTCATGGGTCATGGCGGGAGCGGCTACCGGCGGGGCAGCGCGAGAGATCAAGCCTGGCAGCGGGGCTTCGACGCGGCGGCGGCAAGTCGCGATCCCGCCCGCCTGATGCTTTAGGCAAATAGCTGCCAAAGCCGACGCAATTCGCCAACTATTCTTGCATCATTTGATGCTACAAACACGGTGCGACCCGAGGGACTCGCGGCTTTTGTTGCGAGCAACCCAAACTTGAGGCGATCCCTGCATCATCAGGGGTCGCTTTTTTCTTGGCGGGATGCCCATGAACCCGCTCTGAACCGCCGCCCGTTGCTGCGGATTCCCGCTTCACCGGCCATTTCCGCGCTGTTTCGCCCGGCTCGCTCGCGACCCCCAAGCGGACCCTTCGGTCCGCGGGCCGCTCGCCTCGGCCGGGGCGCCCCCACGAGAGGAAAATATCTCTCACAGACCTCCCATGATGTCAGCCGTCCGGGACCGCCTCAAGGATCGACGGTCCCCCCAATTTTGCCCTGGCCACCGCTCCGCTTCGCTCCACGGCAACCAGGACAAAATCGGTACCCCCGTCGCCCGCTTCGCGGCCGCCGGCGATGCCGGCGGTCCTTGACCCGATCCCGGACGGCCGACGGCCACTCCCCTGTCCTTCAAGACAAGAGGAGAAAGACGATGCAGACCCAGATGACCAGCGCCGCCGCCGACAACGCCGCCTTCTTCGCCGCCGTCGCCTGCGCACAGCGCCGCGCGCTCCACAGCTTCTTCGACCAGCATGTCATCCAGGAGAGCGAGGGCCGCTACATCAGCATCGACGAAGGCGACTATGACGCGCTGCCGATGACGCTCGTCGACCGGGTGGTGCACACAGTGCCGGGCGGTCTATCGGACGAATATTGAAACCGAGGGGAGGGGCCGCAAGGCCTCTCCTTTTTTGCTGCTCGGGACAGACGGACGCGGGGGGCATCGAGCCCCCCGCGTCCGTACCGCGCCGGTCGGCGCGGCAGGGTCGTTCAGGCGGCGAGGCGCTTGGTGACTTCCTCGAAACCGAGCTTCTTCACCTGCGCGGCGAAGGCCTCGATCCTATCGAGCGGGAGCTTGAACAGCCCCGCCTTGTCGAGGGCCGCCAGCGCCGCATCGCGCTCGCGTTCCGCGAGCCGCTTGCGGCGATCGGCCAGCCGCTCTTCGTCTGCGGCAATGGCCGCGCGTTCATCGTCCAGGGATTTCGCCATAGGAAGGCCTTTCGTTCAAGCTGATCGGGCTGTGAACGCGCCTCTCCTATAAGCGATGGAGAGGCCCGGCGGAAGACAGGAAAGGGGTTGCTGGGCGCATCGGGACGAGCCCGATGACGGCTCTATTCACTAGGCCGCCGCCGACCCCTGCGGGCCTGTCCCCGGCCAAGCTCACGGAGCCGATGCGAACGCCTCGTCTCCGCCCATTCGGGTGACGATCCTCGCCTGGGGCGGGGGCGTTTCGCCCCCGCTGCCAAAGCGACGGAGACCTCACGCAGGCGGGCCTGCGGGTTCCTCTTGCGTCGGAGCAAAAGAACCTCGCCTGCGGATTTGAGGCGGACGCCCAAAGGGCCGATCGGGATCGACGACGTGTCACCGCTCGTACCACCGCGCCGCTTTATGCCGCACTGGCGCCTCAAAGCGCCGCACCTGCCGGCCTGACCCAAGCTAGTTCCGCCACAAAGGGCGGAGCAGTACCCGCCGGAGGCCGGTTCCATCCCCTCATAGACGACGACCCGAACGTCCCAGGGCAACGGGGCGAGCTCTCAGGATTTTAGCACACCCTACGCAGCAAGCTGCAGGAAATAAGCCCGAAATCCAACGGGTTACGGCAGAGGGGCGGATGTTTACACTGTATGACGCGCGCGGCCGAAGTAATAATGGGCTCTAATTCAATATCTTAGCTGTCATCGCTGTTTACAGCGGCCTTCCCGCCTGCGCCTATTCTTGCGAAGGGGTGCACTCTCCTCTATAAGCGTCATCGCGCTCTCAAGCTCCACCAGCCTCTCTGCTAGGAGGCTGGCTTGTCCCACAGTTCGAAGATCGTCTCGCTGCGCATGGCGCGAGACCGGTTCGACCGTCTCGTCGCGGTCGCCGATGCGCGTCACTGTCGGCCGTCCGACGTCATCCGCAGCGCCATCGATGCCTATCTTGGCGGGGCTTCGGTCCTGACTGCCAGCCAGCTTCGTCTCGCGCGCATCGGCGAGTTCCAGCAGCTCGCCCTCGACATCATCATCCGTGAGCAATTTCCCGAATTCCGCGACCGCATCGTCGCGGAAACCGACAAGCGCCTGGAGCAGTATCATGGCGCGTAAAAACGATATCCGCACAGACGGCCGGGCCATCCCCTTGACCCATCACAGCGCGCGCGGACGGGTGCAGCGCAATTCGGGCAATTTTACCCGCGGCTCGCAGCTTCTCACCCACGAACTTCTGATGTGGTTCTCGGGTGCGAAACTGCCCATCCTGATGTGGTTCTTCCTCTTCGCGGCCGCCTGGTTCGTGATCATGTCGATCAAGCTCGACGAGCACGGCTTCCAGCTCATCTGCATGAAGATTTATGCCGCGCTCTGGAACTGGGTCGACCTCAACCCCAACAAGCGCGTCAACGTCACCCTGCCGAGCGGCGAGGTCATGCGTACGGTGATGCCCGCGGTGCCTTATATCGCCGAGGTCATCCAGGCCTGGAAGATCGCGATGAAAGGCCTTCTGGCGGCCTTCTTCGTATCCATCTTCATCACCATCCCGGTCGCACTCTGGTTCGTCGATCTTTCGCGCCAGCGGGGCAAGACGATCCTTCAGGAACGCCACGAGCGCGGAGCCATGCTGGTCGCCCGCCACGTGCTTCTCAACGAGATCAGCCAGCACAATTACGCGAAGTTCGAAGAGGAGGCGCAGGATCGCCTGCCCGGCCTCGCCCCGGCCAAGATTCTCGACATGCCGTTTCGTGCACGCAAGGCGGCGGGCATCCATCACCCCTATACGCTTGCGGGCATCCCTTATCCGCATCGCACCGAGCAGTCGCATACCATGCTCATCGGTACGACCGGATCGGGCAAGACGACCGAACTCAGGAGCCTGGTTTCGCAGGTGCGAGCCCGCGAGGACACGGCCGTCATCTTCGATCTCACCGGCGCCTATGTCGAAGCCTTCTACGATTCCGCGCGCGATACGATCCTCAACCCGATGGACGCGCGCTGCCCGGCCTGGTCGATCTTCAACGACTGCACCACGCATAGCGAATTCACTGCCGCAGCGGCGGCGCTCATTCCCTCGGACGGCGGCTCTGCCGAACCCTTCTGGGCGCTCGCGGCGCGCACCCTCTTCATCGAGATGTGCATCCGGCTCCAGGAGCGCGGCGCGACGACCAATCTCGCGCTCTCCGAGAACCTGATGACGGCCGACCTGAAGCGGGTTCACCGTTTCCTTGCCAACACGATCGCGGACCCGCTCACCGCGCCGGAAGCCGCACGCATGGCGGAATCGATCCGCGCGGTCTTCAATACCAATGCGCAGGTGCTGCGCTTCCTTCCCGACGAGGGGCCACGCTTCTCGATCCGCGACTGGACCACGACCGAGAAGAAGCCCGGCGCGATCCTGTTCATCACCTCGAACTATGTCGATCTGGCGATGAACCGGGCGCTGCTGACGCTGTGGATGGACATCGCCATCAACCGCCTCATGACCATGCCGCGCACCCGCGATCTGCGCACCTGGTTCATGTTCGACGAACTCGGCGCACTCCATCGTCTGCCCGCGATCGAGAATGGTCTCCAGACCGCCCGCGCGTTCGGCGGCGCGATGATCCTGGGGATCCACAGCTTCGAAAAACTGATCGAGGTCTATGGCGAGCAGGGTGCCCGCAATCTCGCCTCGCTCGCGCGCTCCAAGCTGATGCTCGCAACCGCCGATCTCGACACCGCCGAGCAATGCGCGCGCTACATCGGCAACCGCGAAGTACGGCAGATGGATGAAGCCTATAGCTACGGCTACAACAACACGCGCGACGCCTCGACGCTGACGCCGCGCAAGCAGGTCGAGCCGCTCGTCATCGCGGACGACATCACCAACCTGCCCTCGATGCATGGTTTCGTGAAATTCCCTGATGGCTTCCCCGCGGCGCGCATCCAGCTCCAGTGGAAAGACTACCCCCAGGTCGCCCAGGGCTTCATCGCCCGTCCCAATCTCCAGCCGGTGCGATCAAGGCGCGGAGAGGAGGCGTTCGAGGGGAGCGATGGGGGCGAAGCGGGCGGGCGCGATGGCGCCGCGCAGGTGATCGGGGAGGTTGCCGATCCCGTCAATCTGGCCAAGGAACTTGCCGCCAATATCCTGTCGGCCGAGGTCGAGGATGAGCATGATGAAGCGGCCCGCCGGGCGCAGCGTGCGGCCGAGAGCGACGAGCGGCCAGCAACCCCCACGCACGCCGCGGACAGGGCACAGGCGGCGCGCGCTGCGACCGGGGATCCTCAGACCGTGCCGCGCGATCGCGACGGGCGGGGTCAACCTGCGCCAGTGCCCCAGGTCGAGGATCAGACGCTGGTCGAGCTAAGGCAGGCGTTCGGGCGCGAGGACGACGGCATGGACATGGGGATCTGACATGCTGTCGGTCGCCTCGGTCCGCTCGGCTTCGGGCGCCGCGAATTATTTCGCGAAGGACGACTATTACACCGTCGAAGGATCCTCCGAGATCAGCGCCTGGGGCGGGGAGGGCGCGGGGGCGCTCGGGCTGTCGGGAGAAGTGGGTAAGGATGCGTTCGAGGGCATGCTCAACGGCATCCTGCCTTCGGGAGAAGGGGTGGCTCAAGTAGAGAACCGCCGGGCCGGCCTCGACCTCACCTTCTCCATGCCCAAGTCAGCCTCGATCCTGGCCTATGTGGCGGGCGACAAGCGCATTCTCGCCGCCAACATGGCGGCGGTCCAGAAGACGATGGCCTGGGTCGAGAAAAACCTCGCCGAAGGTCGCAAGGATATCGGCGGGCGAACCGTCCCTGTCGCGACCGGCAACCTCGTCTATGCCCTCTTCCAGCACGACACGAGCCGTGCCCTCGATCCCCAGGGGCATATCCATGCAGTGATCGCCAACCTGACCCGTCTGCCCGACGGCAAATGGCAAGCGCTCCACGCGGACAAGATCTGGAGCCACAACACCGTCATCGGCTCGATCTACCACGCCTATCTGCGCGAAGGCATCGAGCAGCTCGGTTTCAGGATCGAGGCGCTCGGCAAGCACGGCACCTTCGAGATCGCCGGCGTACCGCGCAAGGTGATTGATGCCTACAGCCAGCGCCGCGAAGCGATCCTCGAAAAGGCGGCGGCGCTTGGCATCGTCTCGCACAAGGGCCGCGACCAGATCACCACCAATACCCGCGATCCCAAGCTCAATGTCAAGGATCGCGACGCCCTCAAACAGGAATGGATCGACAAGGCGGCGTCGCTCGGATTTGACGGAAAGGCCCTCGTCGAGGGCGCCCTGGCGCGGTCCGATCGCCATGGGGCGCTCGGACCGCTCGAACGCGGCTACAAGGCGGTGACCGAGGCGATCGCCGCCGGGCGCGAAAAGCTCGGCGACCTTGTCCGGCCCGCGGATCCTTTGGTCGATCGCGGCCTTGCCCGCGTCACCCAGTCGCCCGCCATCGCGCGGGCCCAGCTCGCGGTCGCCTCGGCAGTCCGTATTCATAGCGAACGCGAGGCGGCCTTTCCCATCCATCGCCTTGCCAAGACCGCGCTCGACCTTGGCCTCAAGGACGTGACGATCGATCGGATCGAACAGCGGATCCAGCAACTCGTCGCGCGCGGCACGCTGCTCAGGGGACAGGAGCGCGCAGCTGACTTCGTCACCACCCGGCAGGCACTAGCCACGGAAACCCAGATCCTGACCCAGGTAGAGGCGGGCCGCGGACAGGCGAACCCAATCATCGACGCGTCCGAGGCGCCGGGCCGCCTGCAGGCCGCAGCGACGCAGCCCCTCAATACAGGCCAGCTCGCCGCCGCTACCTTGATCCTCGGCTCGGCCGACCGCACGGTCTCGATCCAGGGCATCGCCGGCGCCGGCAAGTCGACGATGCTTCAGGCCGTCGCCCGCGTGGCGGAGGCGGAAGGACGCGCCATCACCGGCCTTGCCTTCCAGAACAAGATGGTCGCCGACCTGGCCGAAGGCGCAGGCGTCCCTGCGCAAACCATCGCCTCTTTCGTGCTTGCCCATGAACGGTATGTCGCCGAACCGCAGGGCCCGGGCTATGATGCGGCGCGGGCGGCACATGCCGGATCGATGCTGGTCGTCGACGAGACCTCGATGGTGTCGTCGAACGATATGCTCAAGCTGCACGCCATCGTCGAGACGCTTGGCGTCGACAAGCTCGTGCTGGTTGGTGACCGGCAGCAGCTCTCCTCGATCGATGCGGGCAAATCCTTCGCCATGATCCAGGCGGCGGGCGGCACGCTGGCGCGCATGGACGAGAATATCCGCCAGCGGACCGACGTCCTGCGCACCGTCGCCGCGCTTGCCAATATCGGCAAGGCAAGCGAGGCGATGCGGGTGCTGGGCGACAAGGTCATCGAAGCCTCCCAGCCCGCAGAACATGCCGCCGATCTCTGGCTGGCGCTCGATCCCGCGGAGCGCCAGGCGACCGCGGTCTTTGCCTCGGGACGCGAGGCACGTGCGGCGATCAACGAGAGGATCCAGGCGGGTCTTGCCGCCGAAGGATCGCTGGAAGGGGAGGGCATCCATCTCACGGTCTATGAGCGGGTCAACACGACGCGCGAGGAACTGCGCTACGCGGCCACCTACCGCGCCGGCATGACGCTCGAGGTCGGTCGGGGCGGCGGCCAGGACATAGGGCTCCGCGCCGGGCGCTACGACGTCCTGGCTGTCCACGCCAATGGCAAGGTCGAGCTGGGCGAAGGCCGCCGCCGTATACGTTTCGATCCGCTGAAATTGTCGCCGACCGAGACACGCGATCGCCTCCAGCTGACCGAGAAGAAGGATCTCCACTTGCGGGCCGGTGACCGCATACGCTGGACGGCCAACGACAAGCCGCGCGGCCTGACCAACGCCTCGCTCGCCCGGGTTGTCGCCGTCAATCGCGACAGCGTGACAGTCGAGACGGCGGGGAGGGACCGGCTCGTGCTCGCGTTTGGCGATCCCATGCTGAGCCGGGTGGACCTGGCCTATGCGCTCAACATGCACATGGCGCAGGGGATCACCACCGACAAGGCGATCACGGTCATGGATAGCCATGAGCGCAACCTGTCGAACCAGCGCCTCTTCAACGTCGGCGTCACCCGCGTGCGCGACGACCTCACCATGGTGGTCGACGACAAGGCGAAGCTCGAGCGGCAACTCGACCACAACCCCGGGAACAAGACCTCTGCGCTCGAGACCCTGGGCCGGCTCGAAATCGACGGTCCGGGAAGGGCGCAGGCATCCGGCCCATTCGATCCGGGACCTGTCGAAGGCGGACCTGGTCCCAAAGCGGCCGAAGGACTCGATGGCTTTCCGCCGGTGCCCCCGGCCGAAGGGCAGGTGGCCGCCAGGGCGAAGTCTGATGATCTGAGCGCGCCGCGCCTCAAGCCCGAACAAGCCGATCTGCTGCCCCCGCTGCCCGAACGCAGTCTGGGCCTCGATTTGTAAGACGAGACGAGGATATGTCTGGATGGGATTATGACGATGCCGGCAAGTTCGGCAGCGAAAAGGCGGCCGAGGATTTCGCGAAGGCCAATAATATCGACCCCAGCGACTTCCGTACCCGGCGCAACGGCGAGAGCGTCGAGCTCGAAATCCGGCGTTCCGCGCTCGATGGGCGCACGCTGCGCGATGGCGGCGAAGGCCGCCGCGACGGCTGGAATTGACGGCTATGGGTCTCGCGGATCGCGATTATATGCGCGCGCGCAGGCGGCGTGGCCAACTCACGCCCGAACCGCGCGTCGTCGTCCATCCCATGCAGAAGTGGATCATGCTGCTGTCGGCCGTGACGTTTCTTTATCCCGCCTACCGGGAGGCGAAACGCTCCGGCTGGCTTTCCGATGCAGGACCGTCCCTGCTGTTTCCCGCGACGGGAAGCGTAACCGTGGCTCGAGGCATCGAGCGCAAGGACGCGACCTCAAAGCTACGGGTGAGCACGGCTGATGCCAACGCCGTGGTGCAGCTCTTCGAGCGTGCGAGCGATCGTCATGTGATCTCGGTCTATGTCCGTCGTGAGGATCATGCGGAGGTCCCGGTGCCGCCTGGCACCTACCGCATGGGGATCATCGAGGGCGACAAATGGCATGGGCGTGGAAGATTCTTCGGACCTTCGACCACCTACGAGACCGTCGTCAAACCCATGACCTTCACCGCCACCACCTCAAACGGGATCGATCTGCATCGGCGTCCGGGCGGAAAGCTTCACACGCGCGTGAACCTCACCGATCCACCGGCGCTCGACTGAGAAAGGACAAAGCATGGACATTGGCGAAATCCTGCTGTCTCCGAAAGGTCGAGTGGGCCGCGCCCCGTTCCTGGCGGTTGTGGCCACAGGTTGGGCGATCGCGTTCGATCTCCTGCCTTTCAACCCGCTGCTCGCGCTACGCTATGCCGCCACCATCAATGTCGCGGTCGTCGTCATTAGCGCGCTGGCGGTCTGGGTGGGGATCGCCATTACGGTCAAGCGTTTCCACGACGTTGGATTATCGGGGTTCAATACGGTCGGATTGGTCTGGGCGACGCTGCGCGGCGACCCGCTGGCGATCGACGCGCCTTTCGCCATGGCCATCGCGGCCTTTGGGATCATCACCCAGCTATGGCTTTGCATAGAGCCGGGCTCGCGGAGCGCCAATCGCTTCGGCAATCCCGTGTCGGCTTAACGGGCACATCCCTTGCCCTCGACCCGCAAGTCGACATAGGCCCGGCCGTTCCATCGCACGACCGGCATGCAAAGGCCGGGGCCGCCGATGCCGATATCGGGCCAACCGTCTGCGCCTTTGGTGGGACGAATATCGGCGATCCCGACCGAATTATACATGCGCTTCCAGCGGCCGTCGGCCTGCTGGCTCATCACCCAGAAGGCGGCGCCCGTATTGCCATAACAATAGGTGCCGCCTTCGGTGATGATGGCCTCGGGTCTGCCGTCGCCGTTCAAGTCGCGCCGCTCCTCGATCGTGCCGGGTCCATAAGACCCTGGCCCATTGTCCTCGTCGCCATCGTTGCAGCCGCTTTCCCAGCGACCCTTCTTGAGGTGGAAGCCGGCGGCAAGAAAGATCGCGGCGTCTCCAGCGGGCGCGGCGGCGGCTGGACCCGAGGTCGCATTTCGAGCCGCCGATGGGGCGGCCCGCGCCGCCTGTGAAGCCATACGTGCGTCCGCGTAGACATTGCCATCATAAGTGAGCCGCGTCGTCACGCCGCCGCGCGTTGCGTTGAGCACGAACCAGCCGTTGACTGCTGTACCCGACGCCGCGACGGAGCCTTCCCCTTCAAGAATGCGGCGCCAGCGGCCATCCGGGCCCTGGGTGGCGACGGCATACCAGCGCTTCTCCTGCTGGTAGCAATCTCCGCTGTCGATAAAGAGGGCTTCCTTGCGTCCATCACCGTTCATATCGACGAAGGTAAGGCGCGGCCTTGCCGGTTTGCCGCAGCGGTTCGTCGGCCCGACGGCGTCGGTGACGACAGGAAAGCCGCCCGCGCCATAGAGGGCTTTCGCCTGTTCGCGGGTCATGCCTGCCGATTGGGCCACAAGCGGCGGCGCCCATACAACTGCCGCGAGCGCGCCGATGCCTGTCCATCTGCCCATATGCCGTTCCCCGCACCGCTACAAAGGTTCCTGCATCGTGACGGTTCGGTCGCAAGGATCAAGCGATTCCATCAGAAAGAAGCTGCGTGACCTTGGGCATCCCGAAGACCAGGTCGATCGACGGCCTGAGGCGGTTCACTGGGCCACGTCTCGGGGTCAGTCGGCTGCGGGCCTGCGTGCTGTCTTCCTGCAATCCTGATGTCGCGTGTGACACTTTACCCAGAGGTCGGGGTAAAGTGTCACGGATGGTATCAGATGTGAGGCGGAGCGAGCGAGGCAATATCCCCTAGAAGCCTCAACGCACGGGAGTTGTGCGCGGATGTTGGCTATTAAGCTTTATGGCTTTCTCTGAAATGCACTGGCTGCGGCGAATTGCCGCACTTTACCGCCTAAAGCTGCTACTCAGTCGGGATGGTACAAACGAACATCTCCAGGGTCCCTAGCACGTCCGGCCGAAATTGGAGCGAGGACGAGCGCGTTGCCGCGTTGGACCGCTATGACATTCTTGATACGCCAACCGAGCCGATCTTTGACGACATCGCCCGTCTGGCCTCCGAGGCGCTTGGGGCGCCGATCGCCGTGGTCAACCTTATCGCGACCGCGCGGCAGTGGTTCAAAGCCGAAATCAGCATCGGCGCGCGCGAACTCCCTCTGGAAGTCTCGATCTGCGCGCATGCGCTGCTCGAGGAGGACATGATGGTGATCCCCGACACACGGCTCGATCCGCGGGTCGATTGCAATCCCCTGGTTACGGCCGAAGGTGGTCTTCGCTTCTATGCCGGGGCGCTTCTCAAGACACCCGACGGTCTGCCCATCGGCACGCTGTGCGTTCTTGATCGGCAGCCTCGCCCGGAGGGCATCACGCCCTTCCAGCGGCTCACCCTCGAAGTGCTGGCGCGCCAGGTCATGACGCAGCTGGAATTGCGCAGGTCGCTCAGCCAGCAGCAAGAAACGCTCGCGCAGCTCGCTGCGAGCGAGGAGCGGACCCGCCTTGCCCTTGACGCAGGCGAACTCGGCGCCTGGGAATCGACCCCGGCGCTGCGTTCGCTCAAATGGGACGCGCGCACCCGGGAGTTGCTTGGCCACGAACCTGACGAAGCGCTCGACTATGAAACCTCGTTTCTCGCGCGGGTTCATGCCGAGGATCGCGAGCGGGTCGCTGCCCTTATCGCCGAGGCGCTGGCCCCTGGGGGCGCAGGCACGGTCAGCGTCGAATATCGCACGGTCAATCCTCGTGATGGCCGTGAGCGCTGGATCCACGCCAAGGGCGCGCTTGCCGTAGGTCTGGGCGGCGAACAGAAGTTCGTCGGCACGGTGCGGGACATCACCGCGGAAAAGGATGCCGAGATGCATCGGCGGCTGCTGACTGGCGAGCTCCAGCACCGGGTCAAGAATACGCTCGCCGTGGTAAATGCCATCGTCCACCAGTCGCTCCGCAGCGCGCCCTCGATGGAGGAGGCGAGTACCGCGATCGGGCAGCGCCTCCAGACCCTGGGCGCCGCTTACGAGTTGCTAACCCGCACCGACTGGACGGTGGCGCCGATCGGCGCTGTCGCCGAAGGAACAACGGCGCTTCATGGCGCTCGCACAGGCGCGATCCGGATTGCGGGGCCTGACCTTCTTCTATCGGCACGGGCCTCGCTGGCTCTGTCCATGTCCCTCCACGAGCTGTCCACCAATGCGGTGAAATATGGCGCCCTGTCGGTGCCGGGCGGGCAGGTCGACCTTACCTGGACCATCGATGCGGAAGAGGGAAAGTCATTCCTCACGATCTGCTGGGAGGAGCGAGGCGGACCAACCGTATGCGCGCCCGAGCGAGGCGGGTTCGGCACCCGCTTGATGGCCAGCCTTGCCAGCGATCTCGGCGGCAAGGGAGTCATCGACTATCAGCCGACCGGTGTCGTCTGGCGGCATCGGGCTGATCTGGCACGGATCACCGAACCCGCTTGAGTGGAACCCACGGCGGTTCCGGCTCGGTAAAATGTCACGGGTGGAAAAACTTGGATGTGCTGTCCGCTGGGGATTCACATTGCGCGCGCGCGTGATAGATTCATCTTATGTTCCAGCAACCCGACCTCTTCGCCTCCGTCGATCCGGTCAGGCAGCCGCCGTCCGACGACCTGAATTTGCCTGCCCTCATCGAGCGCATCGCCGATGTTTCGCGGCGGCCGCGCTATGCCTTCATGGTGCTCAACCTGATCGCCAAGGCGGCGGGGCGGAACAGCGGCAGTGCAGGTCCTTACGTCCAGGTGGATGGCGAGCGCATTCCTTTGCGCGATTGGCTCTGCGACTCTCTCGTCCCCATTGCGCAGCGCGATGCGCGCCGCCTCGCCATCGTCGACCAGGTGCGGTCGGGCCTTGAGGCGCAGAAGGCACTGCCTGACGATCCGCAGGAGGCGGCCCGTGTGGTCCAGGAGGAGGTGAAAGTGCGCATCCGCCGTTCGGGCCGTTGCAATGTCAGCCGCGCTGTCTCGGACCTCGTAAGAGCCGGCCTTGTGCGCAGGCATTATCAGGGCTTTCGCGTCGATCATCATAATCGCGGTGCGCAGCGCGAAGCGGTTTACACGATCACCGATGCGGCTGCGCGCGCGTTGCGCGCCTGAGCAGGACGGCAGGGCAGGAAAACCGTTCTGTTCGGCATGACATATCATTTTAATTGCTCATTTGCACATGATATGTCATGCACTTTCCATGCCCCGCGCCTCTCGAGCCTCCAGCGGTCTGCCGCCACAAAGCCAGCGTGCCATTCGCCAGTTGGGCGAAGACTTGCGCACCGCACGCAAGCGGCGACGCATCCCGCAGAAACTGATGGCCGAGCGTATGCTGGTGTCGGTGCAGACGCTGCAGCGTCTCGAAGCCGGCGATCCGACCGTAGGCCTCGCCGCGCTGGCGAGCGCTCTCTTCGTGCTGGGTATGACGGCTCGCCTGGAATCGCTCGTCGCCCCTGAAACCGACAGGGTCGGGACCAGCGAGGAAATCGGCCGCCTGCCGCACAGCATCCACACGCCGCGGCGCGACGATCCGCTGGATTTCTAAGCCATGGCCGACATCGAAACCTTCGTTTTCGTCTATCTGGACGGCGTTGCCGTCCCTGCGGGCCTTTTGCGCCTCCACAGCGAGCCGCGTGCCAGCTACGCGACCTTCGCATACGGCAATCGCTATCTCGAGCGGCCCGACCGTGTCGCGATCGATCCTGTGACCCTGCCGCTGCCGCCGGCCGGCACGCGCCAGGAATTCCGGACCGAGGAAGGCTTTGCCGTCTTCAATGGGATCCGCGACGCCGCGCCCGACGGGTGGGGTCAGTATCTCATGTACAAGGCGATGGGCGAGCGAACGCCAAGCGAGGCGGATCTCCTGCTCGCGTCCGGTGACCACCGCGTCGGCGCACTGGCGTTCGGTCCCACGCTAGAGGCGCCAAGGCGCCTCGCGCCCTGGGGCGAAGCCGACGCGCCCGGCGAACAGTTCACCCTGGCAGAACTGGCCGCCGCCGCCGAAGAAGCGCAGGAGGTCGACCAGCTCAGCGAAAATCTGCGCCCCCTCTTGACCGCCGGCTCGTCGCTGGGCGGTGCGCGTCCCAAGGCGGCGACGACGATCGAGGGCCAATCCTGGATCGCCAAGTTTCCAGCACGCAACGACACCTTTCCCGAGTGCCGGGTCGAGCTAGCCACCATGCGGCTCGCCGCTGAATGCGGGCTCGACGTTCCGTCGCTTCGCTTCGAGCAACTGCTCGGCCGCGACATCTATCTGATCGAACGTTTCGATCGCAGGCTGGACGGCAACCGGATGCTGCGCACCTCCTTCGCATCGGGGCTTACGATGCTGGGCGCGCATGAAAGCGAGGTCAGCCGCTATGCCTATGCCGATCTGGGCGCGACGCTACGCCAGCACGGCACTGCGGTCCGGCGGGATCTCGAGGAACTGTTCAGGCGCATGGTCTTCAATATCCTCGTCACCAATGACGACGATCACCTGCGCAATCATGGTTTCCTGTGGGACGGGAAGGGGTGGCGGCTGTCGCCGCTCTATGACGTCGTTCCCAAGCCGCAGGTGGGCCTGGATCGCCGGCTCGTGCTGGGCGTGGGGGCCGAGGGTCGCCAGGCCAGCCTTGCCAACGCGCTCTCGCAGGTCGCGCAGTTCGACCTGGGGGAGGAGGATGCGCGCGCGATCGTTATCGCTATGGCCGATAGGGTTCATGCGCGGTGGCGTGCCTGTTTCGAAGAGGCAGGGGTCAACGTCGCCGACCAGGGCCGTTTTGCTACCTGCTTTCGCCTGGCGGACCCCGAACATCGCGCAATCGGCTGACAGGCCAGCGATTTCACGCCGAAGGGCGTCACAGGGCCCCGGCGCTCCAGAGGGATTTCAGGCAGCGCGCGCTTCGGCCGACGCGGTAGAGAAAGCAGCGGCGGAAGAGGGCGCTGCCTTGGTCATGCCAGCCGCCGCGGCGATCAGCCGCTCCCGCATCGCCTTGCCTGGCTTGAAATGCACCGATCGCTTGGCCGGGACCGGCACGGCCAAGCCGCTGCGTGGATTTCGCCCGGTGCGAGCCTCGTGCAGCCGCGTCAAAAAGGCACCGAACCCGCGCAGCTCGACACGCCCGCCAGCGGCTAGCTGGTCGACGACCGCCTCGAAGAAGAGATCGACGATCTTTTCAATCTCCTGCGCGGAGAGTTCCGGGTTTTCCTTGCCCAGGAGGGCCACGAGTTCAGATCGCACCATGGCTGGAGCCTGCTTCACTGGTTTGTCACTGCATCCAAGGTAAGTCATCCGCTCGCCTATCTCCACATTTTATGTTGGTGTCGTAATGATTTAGTTTGAGTGTGGTTGGTCGGGCTGGCAACTCACCGCGGCACGATCTGAAGGTCCGGACTGAGCTGCGCCCGCATAGCCCGGATCCTATCGGTCGCATCGTCCGCAGACATGCCGAGCGTCATCAGGGCCTGAGCGCCGAGCCCAAGCCCCGCAGCATAGTTTTCGGGAAAGACATGTGCCGCGCCCGCCTGCGCCAGCTCACCCAGATGCGCATCGTCGCGGAGGCTGGCGATCACATGGATCGCGGGGTTCAGGCGCTTGGCTTCGCGAATGATGCGCACCGACCGATGCCAATTGTTGACAAGCACGATGATGGCTGCGGCGCGATCGACGCCGGCTGCCTTGAGTATTCCCGCTCGGCTGGCGTCGCCGAAAACCGCTTTATGACCGTCCTGTTGGGCGCGGCGAAGGCGCTCCACGTTTCGCTCGATCGCCAGGTATGGAATTTCGCTCGCCTCGAGTGTGAGCGCGACCAGACGGCCCACGGGGCCGCAGCCGGCAAGCACGACGTGACCCTTGAGCTCCTGAGATGTTGTGCGAACCGCAGTTTCGATCTCCGCGCCGAGCGGATCCCGGCTCCGCAGGATGAGATCTCCGGCCCGGTCGCTCCACTGCGCCAGGATCGGTCCGACGAGCATGCTCGCGGCGATCGCGCCCAGGACGGGCTGGCCGATCGCGGGCGACAGAAGGGCGCTATCGAGCGACCGACCCACGATGAGTAGCCCAAGCTCACCCGAATGCGCCAGAAGCAAGCCGGTCTTGACCGCGCTGCTTGCCGGGAGGCCTGAGAGACGGGTGACGCCAAAGACGACCAGGAACTTGACGACAAGGATCGCGGCCAGAACGAGAAAGGTGACAGCCGGCTGGGCCAGGATCTGCGACCAGTCGACCGACATGCCGATCGTCACGAAGAAGACGCCCAGCAGCAGATCGCGAAATGGCCGGATTTCCTCTTCGAGCTGGTGCCTGAAGTCACTTTCGCCGACCATCATCCCGACTACGAAGGCGCCGATAGGAAGCGACAGTCCGATCTTTTCCGCTGCAAGCGACGCGCCCACAACAAGCGTCAGCACGCCCAGCAGGAAGGTTTCGTCCGGGCCGGATCTCGCGACCCACCCGAGCAAACGGCCAAGCGTGCGCCGTGCGAGAAGCGCCACGCCCGCCAATGCCACGAAGCTGACACCCATGCGCAGCAGTACCTTTTCCATCTCGACCTCGTTGGCCGCGTCTGGAAGGGCAGCAATGAGCGACAGCAGGATCAAAGCGACCAGGTCCTCAAACAGGACTATGCCGGTCGCAGCCACGCCGTGGCGGCTCGATACCGCGTCGGTGTCGACGAGATGCTTTTGGATGATGGCGGTCGATGACATGGCGATGGCGCCGCCCAGGAGGGCCGCTGGCAGAAGCGGCAATCCTACGAGGAAATGGCTCGCAGCTCCCGCCAGCAGTGTTGCGCCTGCCACGGTTCCGAACCCGAGCCCGATCATGGCGCCCCCGCTGGACAGCAGCCGAGGCACGGAAAATTCAAGGCCAATCACGAACATGAGGAGAGCGATGCCGAGCTCGCCGAAAAAATGGGTGCCTTCGCTGTCGGTTACTGCGCCTATGCCATGGGGGCCCAGGAGCAGGCCGGCGGCGAGATAGCCCAACACCGGCGACAGGCGGAGCCTCGCCAGGATGGCAACTGCCACAAATGCAGCCGCGATCAGAAGGAATGTCTGAGCAAGCTGTTCTTCCATGAATTCAAGAGCCTTATCCAGTCGCTAGTTGGATTTGGGCGTGATGTAGGATGAAAGAGGGAGATGTCATCGGTTGATGCCAGCCACCCGACCTAAAGACGGCACCCGTCAATCATTGTGATGATTTATACATCAAAACTAGCTTTTGAGGGTGGGAAATGATGTGATATATGGGCAAAAGGATGCAAATTCGGAGTAGCATCGGGTCGCGCTAAGGTACGGCAGCTTCGCAAAAGGGGCTGCCGCTTCGGCTCGCAGTCCTTTCTCGACCGATAGCTTGGCAGCTAAGGGGACGGTTCGCCCGCGCTTCCGACATCGCGCTCTCAGGACGCTCGCGACGCTACCGCGTCGTTGCGCGACGTACCTGCGGATCAACCGGCGGCCAGTCGGGCCTGCTCCCTCGCAAGAAGGCTTGGTGCATGGCCGGGGCGTCCGAAGAGATAGCCTTGGACCTGGTCGCATCCCTCAGCCACCAGCAGATCGACGTGCCCACTGGTCTCAACCCCTTCGGCGAGCACAGGGACGCCAAGGCTGTGGCCCAGCGCGAGCACCGCCCTGATGATTGCTCTGGCCTGCGGCCGCTCTTCGGACCCGATGACGAATGATTTGTCGATCTTGATCTTGTCGAAGGGGAACGAGTTGAGCGTATCGAGCGAGGAATAGCCGGTGCCGAAATCGTCGATGGCAATGGCGATCCCCATCGCCTTGAGTCTACGCAAAATATGCAAGACGCGCGGCTTGTCGGCGATGATCGCGGTTTCAGTGATCTCCAGTTCGAGACGCCTTGGTGCGAGTCCGGTCTCCAGAAGGGTCTGGGCCACGCTCTCGGGCAGGCTCGCCTGGCTCAACTGCACGGCGGAGAGGTTGATGGCCACGGTCAGTCCGTCACCCCAGCGGGCCGCCTCCTCACAGGCTTGCCGCAGCACCCACTCGCCAAGCGCCAAGATCTCGCCGGTTTCTTCAGCAACGGGAATGAAGATGTCAGGGGGGACCAGGCCGCGCTTTGGGTGGGTCCAGCGCAGCAGAGCTTCATAGCCGTTTACCCTGTCGTCCTTGAGCGAACGCTGCGGCTGGTAGAGGATCGTCATCTCACCGCGCGCGGCGGCGCCCCGAAGATCGGCCGCGAGTTGCCGGCGTTCGCGCGCCTGCTCGTCCATGCCTTTTTCGTAATAGCAGATCCGCTCGCCTACCGTCCCTTTTGCCCGGTACATGGCCAGATCGGCATGATTGCACAGCTGTTCGCGATCCTGGCTGTCAGCCGGATAGGTTGCGATGCCAAGGCTCGCATGGACGCTCAGATCGTGCGCATTGCCGGCATTGATCGCCGCCAGCCCGGTGCTCAGGCGCGTCACAAAGTCGGCAAGCTCATAATCTTCCCGGTACAGAATTGCGGCGGCGAATTCGTCGCCACCCAGCCGGGCGACATGTTCATTCTCGCGAACCGCGTCCTTGAGCGCTGCGGCGACCATCTTCAATGCTTGGTCTCCGGCTGAATGGCCGCGGCTGTCGTTGATATCCTTGAAATTGTCGAGGTCGACAACGACCAGTCCCAGGCGCGAACCGGCTCGCGCCGTAACGTCCAGATCGCGGTCGACGACATCGTTGAACCTACGCCGGTTGGGCAGGCCGGTCAGGCCATCATGCAGCGCCAGGTGCCGGATTCGTTCTTCCGAACGGCGCTGCTGGGTAATATCGTCAAAGGTGCTCACCCATCCGCCGTCGGGAAGCGCGCGCGAACGTACGCTCACCACCACGCCGGGATATTCCGAGATTGCGGGTGCGTCTCCTGAAGCGCTCAGGGCCTGGTTGAGGTTACGCTCGATTTCTGCTGCGCGCTGCTCGACCTCGGTAACGGGAAGATGGTTGGCAATGCCGGTGCGGATCACTTGTCCCACCGTCATTCCGCATTGGAGCGCATCGCTTCCAAGCCCGTATAGATCCAGGAAACGCTGGTTCCAGAGCAAAAGCCGACCGTCGCCGTCGTATAGGCACAGGCCCTGGTGCATATTCTCAAGGGCTAGGTCGAGTTGGGCCTTCATGCCTTGGACGCGAAGCTGATTCTCGCGTTCCTGTCGGCGCAATTTGATGCCCGTCCGCCGGCTCGTGATCGCCGCCGCCGCGGTCAGAGCGATCGTGCAGGAGACCGCGAGAAATATCCAGAGCGACATGGCGCGGGGAGACATCATGCTGAGGGGGGAGAATTCGCCACGCGACGGGATCAGCGTGATCGCGGTCATGCCGGTAAAGTGAAGCAGGACGACGGCGGCGGTGATCAGACCAGCGGCCGCTGCGCCTTTGGCGAGCGATCTGCCGCGCAGCGCAAGGGGCAGCGCCAAGACTAGCGGGACGATTGCGAACACGGCCGAGGCCGCGACATAATCGGCCTTCCAGCGAATGAGCGCAGGCATTTCGAGCGCCGCCATGCCAAGGTAGTGCATGGCCGTGACGCCGCCGCCCATAACCGAAGCGGCAAGAAGCGAGCCGAGCCAGTGCGGCGCGCGTGTCGCAATGAAGAGGCCCGCTGTCGCGCCTGCCAGCACGACCAAGAGCGAGACCACGGTCTGTTGGACATGATAGCCCATGACGATGCCGGGATCGTAGCCCAGCATCGCGATGAAGTGCGTGGCCCAGATCCCAAGACCGGCAGTCAACCCCGCCATCGTCAGCCACAAGCTGCGCGAACCCGTGTCTGTCCAGGCCGCCTGGCGACACAGGCGAACGGTTGCTGCCGCCGTCAGGAGACAGACTATAGCCGCGAGGATGACCAAGGGCGCGTCATGTTGATCGCGCAGGCAAAAGAGAAAGGGGAACATCGCCAATCGAAACTGGAGGAATTTGAACCGTCCCCATTTCAGAAAGTGATTAACGGAGTTCCGCCTTTTGCGACAAAATGCGTAAAATTCGAACGATACGCGCGAAAGGCTTTCCGCCGGCAGTGCGGTCGCCCATCCTCTTTGCTCTCGCGGACAGGTCCGCGCTCGGAGGCGGACATGCGCATCGCGATCTTTGGCACGCGGAAATACGACCGGCAGTTCCTGACCCAGGCGAACGCGGCCTATGGGTTCGATCTCGATTTCCTTGACGTTGCCTTGTCGCCCACGTCGGCGCAGCTCGCGCGCGGTTTTGACGTCGCCTGCATCTTTGTGAACGATATCGCCAACCGGCAGGTGCTCGAGATGTTGGCCGAAGGCGGGGTGGGTCTCGTCGCGTTGCGCTGCGCAGGCTATAACAATGTCGATCTCGTGGCGGCCGAGACGCTCGGTCTCGCCGTAGTGCGGATGCCGGGCTACTCGCCGCACGCGGTTTCCGAATTCACGATCGGTCTCCTGCTGGCGCTCGATCGCAAGATCCACCGCGCATGGTCCCGAGTTCGTGAGAACAATTTCGCGCTCGATGGCCTTGTCGGCCGTAACCTGCACGGACGTGTCGCCGGCGTCGTGGGAACGGGACAGATTGGCGGGCTTGTCGCTCGATCCTTGCGGGCTGGCTTCGGCTGTGAGGTCCTGGCCAGCGATCCTGTCGTTGACGAAGCGCTCGTCGCAATCGGCGTGCGCTATGTCGAGCGCGAGGACCTGCTTCGCGAAGCGGATATTATCACCTTGCACTGCCCGCTCACGCCCGAGACCCGCCATCTGATCGATGGCAGCGTCCTGGCGACAGCGCGGCCCGATCTGGTTCTGGTCAATACCAGTCGCGGTGCGCCTATCGACAGTGCCGCGCTGATCGAGGCGCTCAAGGCGCGCCGGCTGGGCGGTGTTGCGCTCGATGTCTATGAGCAGGAGGCGGGCATCTTCTTCGACGATCTTTCCAGTGAGATCATCGACGACGACATCCTCCAGCGCCTGCTGACATTTCCCAATGTCCTGATGACGGGCCACCAGGCCTTCCTCACCGAAGAAGCGCTGACAGCTATCGCTGAGACCACCTTGGAAAGCATCCGCGCTTATTCCGCCGGCGAGCCGCTGTGCCACCAGTTGCGCCATCAAGCCACTCGGCCGGGGGCTGGATAAGCGTGCGACGGCTCATTGTGTCCGGGATCCACCCCGTCCACCTATGTCCGATAAATATGATTCTCGGACATAGGATTTACGCCGGGAGTGGGCTCTGCTAGGCTGATCGCGATGGCACGCGACCTGCTTCCATTATCGATCAATCTTCCCGCCGATCTTCTCGCGGAAATTGGGGGTGCGCGCGAAACGCTGGCTGCTGCAAAGGCCAGCTCGACCCAAAAAGCGTATGCCAGCGACTGGGAACGCTTCTGCGCATTCTGCGATGCGCGCAACGTCGAGGCATTGCCCGCCCACCCCGACATCGTCGCGCTTTTTGCCCATGTCGAGGCCGAAGCTGGTATTGCGCCCGTCACGATCGGACGCCGCGTTGCGGCGATCAATCATCACCATAAAGAGGCTGACTTCGCTTCACCCACGGCGCGCGACGCGGCCGGCATCATTGCCCAGATGATGGCGGGCGTTCGCCGACGCTATGCGCGCAAGAAGGTCCAGAAGGCGCCGGCGGAGGCTGATGTCCTCAAGGCCATGCTCGCCACGATAAAGGGCAATGGTTTGCGAGCCGTTCGGGACCGCGCGATCCTGGCGATCGGCATGGCCGGAGCGTTCCGGCGTTCTGAGCTGGCCGCGATGCAGCTGGGCGATCTCGTCTTCACCGCCAAGGGCGTTCGCATTACCATCCCGAAATCGAAGCGCGATCAGGAAGCACTCGGACAAGTTGTGGCCATCCCCGAGGGCCGGGTGATACAGCCGATCCGGCTCTTGAAGGCCTGGATGTCCGTCGCCGCCCTCGACGGCGCTGATAGGAAGGCCGGCGAGGCACAGCAGGCGCCTCTTTTTCGGCGGCTGACCCGGTTGGACGGGCTTACCGATCAACCGATGACCGACAAGACGGTCGCGCGGCTCGTCAAGGCCTGCGCGACTGCGGCAAGCCTCGATCCTGCCCTCTACTCAGGCCATTCACTTCGCGCGGGGTTTCTCACAGAGGCAGCATCCCAGCGCGCCAATCTCTTCAAGATGAAGGACCACAGCCGGCACAAGTCGCTCGATACGGTCGCGGATTATGTGCGCGACGCTGCGATGTTCGATGACCACGCGGGCGACAAGTTTCTGTAAATGCTGCTGTTCACCGATCTTCTCGAAAAGGCCGGGCTTGACCCGGCCGATGTTCGCCTCCTGCGGCACCAGACCAAGGCGTCGACGGGGCGCACGCCTTATGGCCTGTGGCGCGACGACCGACCGGCCTTCGAGGATTATCAGAGCGTCCAGACCGCCGGAAATCGGGCCAGCCTGGCCGCGCCGATCTGGGCGAGCTTTGTCGCGCCGCCGACAGGAGGCTCGTTGTTTGCCGGAATCTACACGGCGGAGCATATCGGCGCCGCGCCTCCAGGCTGGCTGGACCCGCTCCACCAAGTCGCCGGCGTCACCTTGACCGCCGATACGCTCGACCAATACCGCACGGCGCTCACCTCGCATCTGGAGCCCTATATCGGTCGGCTCTGGATTGAATGGGGCGCGGGCGCGCGCAAAGGGGTGCAGCGTCCCGACCGTCAGAACAAGCCGATCATCGAGCTCACGCGCGCATTTCGTGAAGACGCCTTTCCCGGGTACACGCACTTCGTGACGAACGTATCGCAGGTGCAGAGCCTGCCGGCGACATGGGTGTCAGCGCTGCGGGCCGCACGCGGAATTTACCTTCTCACCTCAGCCAAAACGAAAGAGCAATATGTAGGCTCGGCGACAGGTGAAGGCGGGTTTTTCGGCCGCTGGATGAATTACGCTCAGGACGGTCATGGTGGCAATCTTTGCCTGAAGAGCAGCGAGCCAGGCGACTATCAGGTCAGCATCTTGGAAGTCAGTGGATCGGCGGCGACTGTCGACGAGATTCGGAGCATCGAGCAACTCTGGAAACGCAAGCTCCAAAGCCGCGAAATGGGACTCAATCGAAATTGAAGTTGCTGCCCGGCCATTGTGCTGCAAGCCATGGCCGTTCTGAATCACCCCGTTCGTCTGCACGCTAATCGGTGGCGTGATCGACAAAGGGCGCAAGGCAACGGCAAGCCGATATCGTTGAGCATGGCGAGCGCTGAACCCCACCAGCGGGTCTGCCGCATCCGGATGGGAACCTGCGGCGCTGGTTTTACGTCATTAGGATATTCAAAACGCTTTGAAGTGATTTTATACTGGTTAAGCCGAGGCAGAGCCTGGCCGCGTCGCGACAGCTGCGGGCCCTGGACACAGGACCCACGCAGACTGGCCGGCGGCAAGGTTCGCCCGCCAAACAGGTAATTGCGTGAAGAGCCATGACAGACATTGCACTCAAGAACGCCGTTATTCCGGCGCCGGCCAGTGAGGATGGACTGAACCGGTATCTGGCGGAGATCAGGAAATTCCCGATCCTCTCGCCCGAAGACGAATATATGCTTGCCAAGCGCTTCAAGGAGCATGGCGATCCGGAAGCGGCCGCCAAGCTCGTGACCAGCCACCTTCGCCTGGTTGCGAAGGCGGCAATGCGCTACCGGGGCTACGGCCTGCCTGTTGCCGACCTCATTGCGGAAGGCAATGTCGGCCTGATTCAGGGGGTCCGGCGATTCGACCCTGATCGCGGTTTTCGTCTTGCGACCTATGCGCTGTGGTGGATCAAGGCCTCGATCCAAGAATTCATCCTGCGCAGCTGGAGCATGGTCAAGCTCGGCACGACGGCCGCGCAAAAGCGCCTGTTCTTCAATCTCCGCCGGATCAAGAACTCCCTCCAGGCCTATGACGACACCGATCTGAAACCTGATCAGGTCCGCCAGATCGCCGACACGCTCGGGGTCTCGGAAACCGAAGTCACCAGCATGAACCGGCGGATGATGCAGGGCGGCGACGCCTCGCTCAACGTGCCGCTCGGGGAAACGGGCGAGGATCAGTGGCAGGACCTGCTGACCGACGACAGTCCGCTCCAGGACGAGGCGCTTGCCGGCGCGCAGGAGCGCCAGCGCCGCCAGAACATGCTGTTCGAGGCGCTCGGCACGCTTTCCGACCGCGAGCGGGATATCCTGGTCCAGCGTCGTCTGATCGATGAACCCAAAACGCTCGAGGATCTGAGCCTCGTCTATAAAGTGAGCCGTGAGCGCGTCCGCCAGATCGAGGTTCGGGCCTTCGAAAAGCTCAGCCGCGCCATGCACCGGATCGATGATGAGCAGCGCATCGCGAAACTGGGCGGACGCAGGGAGAACCAGGCACGCAAAGGCCATTGACCGCGGGCGGATGCACAGAGGGTGCCACCCGCCTCACCTCCCCTCTCGGGCGCTTTGCCTGCCTCCGCCGCTAGTAGCGGGCCGATATCTCGATGCCCCAGGTGCGGGGCTCGGCCGGAATGAACGTCGGGTAGCCGAACGAGCCGCCGACATTCCCGGCGTCGAGCAGGTAGCGCCTGTCGGTAAGGTTGCGCACGAACCCGGCAATCTAGAGGCGGTCGCTCCACAGGCGCGCTCCCGCCCGAGCGTTGATCAGGGTCACTGCGGACTGGCTGATGGCCTCGCTATTGGGCAGTTCGAAATAGAGCTTGGAGCGGTAGGTGACGTTCGGCGCGGCAAAGAGGCTGACGACATCTGATACGGGGTGTTCGATCATCTATCCCTGCCGACGCCTGCCAGCGGGGCTGGAGCCGAAAGCGATCGCCAGCATAGATACCGTTGGCAGGCCGATCGTCGATCCGCGCGCCCGTGTAAGCCATGTTGCCAAAGAAGCGAACGCCCCGGACCGGACGCACGTCCAGTTCCGCCTCGACGCCCGCATTGCCCGCCGACCCGGCATTGTCGATGCGGACCGCGCCGCTCGAGACATCGATGACAGTGACCTGGAAGTTGCGATAGCGGTCATAATAGACCGAAACCGCGCCACTGATGGCGCCGCGCGCGATCTTCAGACCCGCCTCGTAGTTCCAGACCGTCTCGGCCGGGACGATCGACAGGTCGGGTACAGGCCCCGTCGCAGCCGAAAGCTGCACAGCGGGTGAGCGACGGCCTTGCGAGATGGTGGCGAACAGCGTGCTCGCGGGCGACAGATGATAGACCAGGCTGAAGCGCGGAAGGAGAGCGGTAAAGCTGCGCTTGGCGGTATAGGTGGCCCCGGCCGTGTCGACAAGTGGCAGCAGCGGGCGGCCGTAGAGCGGCGCATTGGGCTGCTGCGCGGTATAGCCCGAGCGCCGGTCCTCGATCAGCAGCCGAGCGCCGGCTAGAAACTCCAGACGCGGCGCTGCCTTCCAACTCACATCGCCGAACAGCGACCAGGTCGTATTGCGGCCCGAGTTGCGGTACCAGCTCGAATAGGGAATGACGGTCGCCAGCCCTCGCGACAGAAGCGCGGTTGCCCGCGATGCAGTGACCTGGTTGTTCGCATCGACACAGCCAAGCCCCGGGACCAGATTGGCGGTGCACTGCAGATAGGTGCCGACCTCGGTGGAGAAGGGGACTGTCTGCGATCCGTTTTCGATGAAAGCGTTCCAGCCGAAGATCGCCCGCCATTGAGCGTCACGATATGTGAAACGGCCTTCATGGCTTGCCTGCCAGCCTTTGGCCTGCTCGGCGAATTCCAGATACCATGCTGCCGACCCGTCGGCGTCGAGCACCTCGCGCGAATTGAACCGGCGATAGCCATTGGTCGTCGTGCAGGACCAGCCATCGGCGATGTTCGCGGTCACCGAGAGGTTCACATCATAGACGTGGCGGTCGATCCCGAGCTTATCGCCCCCGAGCACTGCCCCGGACGCTGGCGAGCCACCGAGATAGGCTGCCCCGAAGATACCTTGCGCCGCCGTCGAGCCAAGCCGCCGCGACAGGAAGGGCGTTCCGGAATTGCGCTGCCGGTCGTAGGTAAGAACGAGATTCGCGGAAAGACTCTCCGTCGGCTGAAAATGGAGAGCGCCGCGCAGCCCGAGCTGGTCCTGCGCATAGAGATCATCCTGGCCCGGCGCGAGATTTGGGACGTAGCCATCGCGCTTCTTCCACTGCCCCGCGACGCGAGCGGAGATCCGCTCGGAACCGATGTTGATGAAGCCTTCCTCGCGCGGGGCGCCGAGATTGCCGATGGCGCTCGTGAGGCCGGCCGAGAAACCCGGCCGCGCAAGATTGGGGACCAGGCTGACCGCTCCGATCGTGGCGGCCGTGCCGAACAACGTCGCCTGCGGTCCCTTGGCAACCTCGATCCGTGCAAGGTCGAAGAGGCCTTGATAGGCGCCGCGCGCGCGGGAGATGTCGACCCCGTTATAGTAGACACTGACGCGCGGCGGCTGCTGCGCGGCGCCATTGTCCGACGTGATGCCGCGGATCACGACACCGGGGCTATGCGGGCTTTGGATCTGGATATTGAGGCCCGGCACATAGGCCGAGAGTTCGCCGATGTCCGTCACCCCGAGCTCGTGGAGGCGCGGCGCGGTCGCGACCGAAAGGGTGATCGGCACTCTAGGTCGCGCTGCTCGATCTTCTGCGCGGTGACGATGATAGGGGCAGCCGCGGCGGTCTGCTCGGCGGCCCGCGCAAGGGCCGGAAAGCTCGACGAGACGAGGGCGATTGTAAGGGCGAGAAGGCGGCGCATGCTGTCTTTCAAAAATCGAAGTGGTTCCAGGGCCGGGTGCTGGCCTTCAGGCATTCACTGCCTTCGCTATCCCGTCGTCGGTCTCGATACGATCACGTCCCAAGGTCTTGGGTCGGTAGCATGCCTGATCGGCGCGGCGCATGAGGTCGGCTAGGCTGTCTCCCGCCTGGTATTGCGCAATTCCCGCGCTGAAGCTGAAAGTGGGCAGGTCGGCCTGGCCATGTTCGCGCGTATGGGCGCGCATGGCCTCGACGATAAGGCCAGCCGCGGGCGCGGAGACCCGATTGAGCAGGATCACGAATTCCTCGCCGCCGGTGCGCGCAAGATGGGCGGACTTGGGCGCCGTACTGCGCAGGATATCGGCAAAGGCCTGGATAACCCGGTCGCCCATATCATGCCCAAAGCAGTCGTTGATCCGTTTGAAATGGTCGAGGTCGATCATCACGGCACAGAGCTGGCGCTTGCCGATTGGAGCCGATGCCAGCAGCGCCTGCGCCTGACGGTCGAAACCGCAGCGATTGAGGAGGCCTGAGAGATGATCGGTCTCCGCCGTGCGCACATATTCCTGAATGGTCGTCTGGATGACGATCAGCAGAACGGTGAGCCCGGCAGCCGTCAGTAGGATGGCCGTGCTGGCTTGGGAATAAAGCGCATAGGCGCTCCCGGCATAGTCTCTTGCGGTTTGTCCCGACCCCAGGGCGGCAGCAACGAAGGGTTTGATGAAAAAGTTGAGACCGCTCAGGAGAAACAGCCCGGCCAGGGTGTGGTTGAGCTGGCCCTTGCCGGTGCGAAAGGCCGTATGGCTGCACAGGAGAATGCCGAGGGCCAAGGGCAGCTGGAAGGCCAGCTCATAAATGAGATCGTCTCGCGTCCCGCCCCAGATCGCAATGCGCGTGATCAGGCCCAGCACGGCAAGAGTGGCGATCGCTGTCCAGGGTGGGCGCTTGCGATGAAAGATGCTGAGCGCGGCCGCCATGGCGAGGAAACCGCCCAACAGCGCCATGTAGCTCGCCAGCATGAAGGGCGCGGGATAATCGGTCAGCCGGATCGCAATCTCGCTGATCGGCGTCACCATGCCCAAAAGGTAGCTGACCCCGAACGCGATGACCGGACGTTGTCCCCGACTGATGCGGGCGATCAGGAAATAGCTGAGCGCAAAGAGGCCTGCCACCACCGCATTGACGATCAGCAGAACCACTGCCCATTCATACGCACACGAACCCTTTGCCTTGCGGCAAGGGTAAGCGAGTCTGGTTAACATTATCCTGATCCCGCAGTGTTCGGCCTACGTGCGCAGCTCCCGTTTTCGCGGGATCCCGATGGGTGATCGCCAGAGACTAAATCCGCAGGTTCAGTGAGCCCAAATTTCTTCAGACCTCTGTTTCCTTTCCTTTTTTATCTCTTGAATCTGCGTTTGCCGAAATTACGTCTGGGGTGCCGGACGCCGTTCGGGTCCGGTTGGACATAGAGAGCGTCGGCTCTACTGTACCGGCGCTTCTCATGCCCAAATTGCTCAACCGGAGGATTTGGAAATGAGAACCAATTTTGACTTTGCGCCCTATCGGCGCTCCACCGTCGGCTTCGACCGACTCTTCGATCTGCTCGAGACGGGCATGCGGGGCGATGGCTCCGATGGCTATCCACCGTTCGACATTCTGCGGAACGGCGAGGACAGCTATCAGATCACGCTCGCCCTGGCGGGTTTCCGTCCCGAGGACGTCGAGGTCGTGGCGCAGCAGAACCAGCTCACCGTCACGGGCAAGCGCGCCGATGACGACGGCAAGAGCGAGTATCTGCACCGCGGCATTGCCGCGCGGGCCTTCGAACGCCGCTTCCAGCTCGCCGATCATATCGAAGTCGGCGAGGCTTCCTTCGACAATGGTCTTCTGACCATTGCCCTCAAGCGCGTCGTGCCCGAGGCGATGAAGCCCCGGCGTATCGCGATCGGCGGGTCGTCCCCCGAGCCCGCGCAGATCGAGACGCAGCACCAGGAAGCCAAGGCGGCCTGATCTCGCGCTCCAAGTGGTTCTGCCGGCGTCGTTCCTTCGGAAACGGCGGCCGGCAGGCCATACCCCACAATCCAGCCTCAAAAGGAGATGATCATCATGTCTCTTCGTGATCTCATTCCCTGGAGCCGGCAGGAAAACCGGCTACCCGCGGTCGTAGGCGCTGAGCCGGAGCGGGATCGGACCACCCATCCGCTCATGTCGCTTCACCGCGATGTGAATCGCCTGTTCGACGATCTGTGGCGGGGCCTGCCGTCGTCGCTCACGGCCTTGGGCCATGTCATCGACTATCCGCGTATCGAACTCAGCGAAACCGACGAGGACATCCGCGTCACGGCCGAACTGCCCGGCATGGACGAGTCGCAGGTCGATCTCTCGATCGCGGACGGCGTCCTCGCCTTGAAGGGCGAGAAGAAGTCCGAGCTCGAGGACAAGGATCGCGGCTATTCGGAACGGAGCTATGGCCGGTTCGAACGGCGGATTCACCTGCCCAAGGGCGTGGAACCCGACAAGGCGCAGGCCAGCTTCAGCAACGGCGTGTTGACCGTCACCATCCCGCGCAAGGAGGGAGACGTCGACAGCGTCCGGCGCATTCCGATCAACAAGAACTGACCAGGAAGAGAGGGCGGCCTGATCGGGCCGCCCTCATCTTGGAGGATAGGATGGCAACGCAACCAAGTCTGACCAGTCCGCTACCCGCCGCCCCCGGGGTGCGGCCGACTCCCAAAGGGGCCAACGACAATGAAGATGCGATCGCCATGCAGCCGACATGGCAGCGCTATACCAGCGCGCTGCCGCCTGATGCGCAGGCGATCATCGAGCCCGATCCCTATGCCGACCACCCCGGGCGCGCGCGGCGGGGCCGCTGGCGGATGCGCTTTAGGGAGCGGTTCGCGCCCTTGCCCGATCCGCTGACGGGATGGACCGGGGCAGGAGATCCACTCTCTTCCCTGATGCTCGAATTTGCCACGCGCGAGGCTGCGGAGGCCTATTGCCGTGGGCGCGGGCTAAGCTTCATCACCCATGACAAGCCCCGCCGGCGCCCCGTCCAGCCCGCCCTTCAGGCCTTCCAGCTTAGTGCCATGGCGCCGCTTTGCTGCTGGCCCACGGGGCCCCATGCCCGCTGTTGTGGAAACTATCCAGTGCTTGCAGACCCCGGCCCCATTCAAGGCAGAGGCACCGCAGCCGATCCGCATCACCACGCGGGCCTGTCATGAAGCGTGGGGGGCTTTTTATCGGCGCCCTCGGCTGTGCCTTGCTGGCTGACCTCTTGTTCGGCTGGGGGTTCTCATGGGGCGGCGCAGCGCGGGATATCCCTCCCGTTCCCGCAGCAGAGCCGGTGCCGATCAGCCGACTCACCGTCGCTCCGCTGGTCAAGCGCATCTCGCCGGCAGTGGTGAACATCGCGGTGGCCTATCCCTCCCCCTATGCGCAAAATCCCCTGCTTCGCGATCCCTATTTTCGCCGTCATTTCGGGGTCCCGGACGTGGCGCTCGAGCCGCGCCTGTCCGCCGGCTCGGGGGTCATCGTCGATGCCGCACGCGGGCTGGTTCTGACCAACGCTCATGTCGTCAAGGACGGCCTCATGATCGTTGTCATGCTCCAGGACCAGCGCAAGCTGGAAGCCCGGCTGGTCGGCGTCAGTCCCGACGCGGACATCGCGGTTTTGCAGATTCCGGCTCGGAACCTGAAAGCCGCGCCGCTTGCCAGTGCCGATACCGCCGAGGTCGGCGACTATGTCGTCGCAGTCGGCAATCCCTTCGGCCTCGGGCAAACCGTCACGGCAGGGATCGTCAGTGCGCTGGGCCGCGGCCTGACGCCGCAAAGCCCGGTCGGCCTCATCCAGACCGATGCACCGATCAATCCAGGCAATTCCGGAGGGCCGCTCATCAACATGCGCGGTGAGGTTATCGGAATCAGGCCCAGTCGGCCCGAAGCTGCGATTTTGGTCATCTTGGAGAACACGTCGGGAACGGGCTGGTTGTTGTTGACGATCGCCCATGCGAGGAACGACGTTCCGCTCCGATAAGGGAGCGGCGTTATGAGCCTTGGCGTTTCGAGTGGGGATCTGATCGGCTCCTGGAGCCTGAGTTTTTCGGACATCGCGTTCGTGACCGGCAAAGCGGAGACGGCACGACTGGGATTGGCGGTTCAGCTTAGATTTTTCGCCGGGCATGGCTTCTTTGTGCCGGATCATGCGTCGATACCCTCCGACGGTGTCTTGTATCTGGCGGAGCAACTTGGTCTCGATGCCAAATCCGTGAACCACTATGATTTTTCCGGGCGCACCGCCCGCCGGCATTGCGCGGAGATTTTGCGGCATCTCGGGTTCCGCCGTATGACGCAGACGGATCGCAGGGCGTTGTCGAGGTGGATTTCCGACGATCTTTGTGCGGGCGGGCAGCCGATCAATGCCATGCTCGAGCATGTTTTCCTGTGGTGCCGCGACCGCCGTATCTATGGGCCGTCGCGCAAGGAGCTGGAACGCCTCGTCCGTTCGCAACGACACCTCTATCTGGAGGCCCTGTTGGCCCGAGTCCGCGATCGGCTTGCGCCGGATGCGGTCGCCTTGCTGGAAGCCTCGCTCGCCGATCCCGATGGCCCGACCGGCTTCAACACGATGAAGGGGGATGCAGGTCAGGCGACGCTCGAAAACATTCTTGGCGTGACCGCCAAACTCGCCTTTATCCAACGGCTTGCTCTTCCCCGAGATTTCCTATCGGTCACGGGCAAGGCATGGGTCGATCAGATCGTTCGCCGGGTTGCCGGCGAGAAAGCCTCGGAGATGCGCCGGCATGTACCGGCGCGCCAGCTCGGGCTCTATGCCGTTTATCTGATGGCGCGGGAAGCTCAGCTTACGGATGCGATGGTCGACCTGCTGATCGAGACGGTCCATAAGATCGGATCGCGCTCGAAACGCAAGGTGGTGGGCGATATCGCGAAAGACATCGAGCGGGTCTATGGCAAGGAGCGACTCCTGGTCGAGATTGCCAGCGCTTCGATCGACGATCCATCCGGGCGCATCTGCGATGTCATTTTCCCAATCGCCGGCAAGGACAAACTGGCGGCGATCATCAAGGAAAGCCAGGCAAAGGGCGCCTTGGATCGGCGGATCTACAAGGTGATGCGGAGGTCATGGGCCAATCATTATCGCCGTATGCTGCCAAGCCTGCTTTCGGCACTGGAGTTCCGGTCGAACAACGCCGTGTGGCGTCCGGTGCTGGCGGCCCTGGACTGGATCAGAAGCAAAGTGGATGATGGATGCCGCTACGTGCCGCCGCACGCAGTGCCGGTCGACGAGGTCATTCCGGCGAGATGGCGCAGTTCCGTCATTGATGAAGAGGGGCGCGTAAACCGGATCAGTTATGAGCTTTGTGTCCTCGCGCAACTGCGCGATCGCATCCGTTCTAAGGAAATCTGGGTTGTCGGGGCGGACCGATACCGCAATCCCGATGACGATCTTCCCAAGGACTTCGATGCGCGGCGAGAAGCATATTACACAGGATTGAACCTGACGGCGGATGCGCGTGCATTTTCAAGCGCCATCCGGGAAGAGCTTGCTCAGGAACTGTTGCTCCTCAATGCCAATATTCCCCGGAACGACAAGGTTCGGCTGCTGTGGCGCGGCGAGAACCGTATATCTCTCACCCCGTTCAAACCCTTGCCCGAACCCAGGGGTCTCGCCTCGATCAAGACCGAGATCGGCCAACGCTGGCCGATGACCGGGCTGCTCGACGTACTGAAGGAGGCTGCCCTTGATACGGGACTTCTCGAAGCGTTCGAAACATCGGCCTCGCGTGTTGCACTGCCGAAAACCGCGCTGGATCAACGTCTCCTGCTATGCCTCTACGGCCTGGGAACGAATGCCGGGCTCAAGCGGATCG
This sequence comes from Sphingobium amiense, assembly GCF_003967075.1. Lineage (NCBI taxonomy): Bacteria > Pseudomonadati > Pseudomonadota > Alphaproteobacteria > Sphingomonadales > Sphingobiaceae > Sphingobium > Sphingobium amiense. The sequence continues at coordinate 117,990 of NZ_AP018665.1, read as the reverse complement.
CCGGCGCCACCCCCGATGTCAGCTATGAAGAGCTGCTGCATGTCCATCGCCGCTTCGTTCATGCCGCGGCGCTCAAGGAGGCGTGTGCCAGGGTTGCGAATGCGACCCTGGCAATCCGCAATGCTGCAGTCTGGGGGGACGCCGGCACGGCCTGTGCGTCAGATTCCACAAAGTTCGGAGCCTGGGATCGCAACCTGATGACGGAATGGCATGCGCGTTATGGTGGACGGGGCGTCATGATCTACTGGCATGTCGAACGACGCGCGACATGCGTCTATTCCCAGCTCAAGCGCTGCTCTTCCTCCGAGGTCGCCTCCATGATCGAGGGCGTGCTGCGCCATTGCACCGACATGGAAATCCAGCGACAATATGTTGATAGTCATGGCCAAAGCGCGGTTGGCTTTGCATTTTGCCGGCTTCTCGGATTTGAGCTTGCACCCCGCCTGAAAGCGATCGCTCGCCAGAAGCTGGCTCTTCCCGATGTCGGCATGCGAACGCGGCTTCCCCACTTGCAGCCGATCCTCTCCAGTCCGATCAACTGGGATGAGATCGAGCAGCAATATGACGAGATGGTCAAATATGCAGCCGCGATGCAGACAAAAACCGCCGACCCGGAGGCGATCCTGCGCCGGTTTAGCCGCTCCGAGGTGATGCACCCGACCTACAAGGCGTTGAGTGAGCTGGGCCGCGCGGTCAAGACGATCTTCCTGTGCCGGTATCTGCGCGAGGAGTCCTTCCGCCGCGAAATTCATGAAGGCCTGAATGTCGTTGAAAACTGGAACAGTGCCAATGGGTTCGTTTTCTTCGGCAAGGGCGGCGAGATCGCCACTAACCGCATCGATGAGCAGCAGCTCTCGGTCCTGGCGCTACATTTGCTGCAAGCGTCGCTTGTCTATGTGAACACCCGAATGCTTCAGAGCGTGCTGGTGGAACCGAAATGGACGGGCCGGATGACGCCGGATGATTATCGCGGCCTCACACCGCTGATTTACAGCCACGTCAATCCTTATGGCCGCTTCGACCTCGATCTGAATAGCCGGATCGATTTTGGGCGGCTTGCTGCCTGACCGGGGCCTTTCCGCTCGCACCATTTGGGTGCACCCGAACGTGACGATCGGAAGTGACATATACGACATGTCACAAAAGGGTGGTTCCGTCACCAATGTTACTGTACGAGGGCAAAGCCACCCTAATGTGACGGATTTGCCCATGACCCGCGTCGGCTACGCCCGCGTCAGCACCATCGACCAGGATCTCGACATCCAGGTTGCCCGGTTGAAGGCAGCGGGCTGTGAAATCCTCCGCTCCGAAACAGGCTCGGGCGCATCGCGCACTGGACGCACGGAGCTTGAGACGATCATGCAGTTCCTGCGCGCCGATGACGAACTCGTCGTCCTGCGTCTCGATCGGCTCGGTCGCTCCACACGCGATGTTCTCAATCTGGTTCATGAACTCGACCAGAAGGGAGCCTCATTGCGGGTGCTTGAGCCGGAGGTGACGACGGCCGGAAGCATGGGGCGGATGGTGATCACCATTCTGGGCATGGTCGCGGACATGGAACTGACGTTCATCAAGGACCGGCAGCGCGCCGGGATCGAGGCGGCGCGCGCCGAAGGCGTCTACAAAGGCCGGAAGAAAAACATCGATGACGATGAAATCCGACGCCGGATCACCGCCGGCGCGAGCAAGGCCAGCGTCGCGCGCGACCTCAAGATCTCAAGAATGACCGTCTATCGGGCGCTTGACGTCATTCCTTCAAGGATCGGGCTGCCGGAAAAGCCGCCTTCTGTCACCATCGCCCTGCATCTGACCATCGAGAACTTCAACAAGCATGGTCGTGGCAGAAAGCCCGCTCGCGAGCGCATTGAGGCGATGCTGGAGCGGGATTACCAGATGCAAAAGACCGGGAACTGCGATTACACGCTGACCGTCGCCTATGATCAGGGTGCCGATGGCGTCAGCCTCGATGATGAGATCGCATCTCTCCAGACAGAGATGTTCAACATCGCAGAGAGCTACAGGTGCTCGATCGAGACCGATGTTTACGAGATTGGAGGACAAGAGCGAGCCTGGTAGATCGCCATGTTCAATCTTTGTTCTTCAACATGGCCAAAATCGCAGCTTCGGGCCGACTGGGCCTTATCGATATGTGCGTGCGAGCGCTTGGGCCGGCGGCCCCTTCATGCTCGCGGCGACCGTCCTGTTCTGGGGTGTGCTGGGCCACAATATACCGCCCTATTCGGCAGGTCTGAGCGCCGACGAAGTGGCACAAAAGATAATCGCCAACGCGACCGAAGTTCGCATCGGCATGGCAATCATGATGCTGCTGGCAATCCTATATTTCGTCTGGGGCGTGGCGGTCGCGAAGGTCATGGAGGTCGTGGAGCGGGAAAACAAGGACAACAACGTCCTATCCACCATGGCGTATTTCAGCTGGGCGCTCACCGTCATGATCTTCATCATGCCCTGCAGCATGTGGCTGACCATTTCGTATCGACCGGAGGTCATGGAACCTCAAACCCTCATGCTCTTGTATGACTGGTCATGGATATTGTTCGACACGTCCTATTCTCTCACAACCCTTGGCATGGTCGCCATGGGCGTGTGCTTGATGTCCGACCGGCGCGAAAAGCCGCTGGTTCCGCGCTGGGTGTGCTGGGTTTCCATCGCCGATGGAGTCGCGTTCCTGCTCCTCTCGCTGATGCCTTTCGTCTACGAAGGGCCTCTGTCACGCAGCGGTTCGCTGAACTATTATGCTCAGTTCTCGGTGTTTTTCTTCTACTGGCTTGTCGTGTCGATTGCGATCGTACGAGCAAGCGGGCGCCTGGTTCGGGAGCATCGCGAGTCCAGCAGCATCCGGACTTGAGCCGCGGCGCGCCTAGGGACATTTGGTTCGAAGAAGGGAACGTTCGTTGTCTGAGACAACTTTACAAGGTTCGGAGGGCAAGTCTGCCCTCCAGACCTACCCCTCGATCTGGGCGTTTATCGTCCTTGACAGCGTCATTTTCGGGGTTTTCTTTCTTGTATTCATGGTCGAGCGGCTGGCGCAGCCGGGCCTTTTTTCGGCTTCCGCCAAGCACCTGGATCCGTGGCTCGGCTTCGTCAATACGTTGATATTGATCAGTGGCAGCCTGCTGGTAGCGCTTGCTGTGAACGCACATCGTAGGGGCCAGGGCGAACGTGTAACCCGACGGCTGCTGGTAGCGGCGATCGCCGTATCCAGCTGCTTCGGCCTGATAAAAATCACCGAATATGCTGAGAAATTCGGGTCGGGCATCACGCTCGTTACGAATGATTTCTTCACGCTGTATTTCGCGCTCACCGGCCTTCACTTCGTTCATTATCTCTTTGGCATGGTCGTTCTGGCCTATCTGGCCTGGGGCACCTCGTCGCGGGAAGCAACAGACCCTCGTTTTGCCATCTGGCTGGAGTCCGGGGGCTTGTTCTGGCACTTCGTTGATCTGTTATGGATCTTCCTGTTCTCAATGCTTTACCTGCTTTGGTAGAGGCTCACTCACATGACACACTCTATACGCCTGACAGGCATTTGGGCGCTGCTCATCGCGGTTTCGCTGGCCAGCTTTCTGATGGCAGAATATCACCATGCCAGAATGTTGGCCGTCGCCGTCGTGATGGCTATCGCCGGCTTCAAGGTGCGCTTGGTGCTGTACCACTTCATGGACCTTGGCACGGTGCCGCCCGGGTTTCGATGGTTCTTCAACTGCTGGGTGATCACCTGCTCCGTGATGATCTTCGGCATATACTGGTATACGGCAAAGATGATTGCCTGAAACGGTCGCAAACTCGGCCACCAGAAGATCCTTTTTATCGCCGGCGTGACGAGGTCGGTAGCAGCTCCAGTGCGCCGTTGGCTTATTGGTGAGAGCCCGAGCGAGCCTGCAAACAGACGACGGGGCGAATGACTATGTATTTTTCTGATGAACCCGATCACATTCAGATGTTGCGCGCAACCCTGCGCCGCTTCATCGAAAAGGAAGCGCCGCGGCCGAAAAGGGAGGAATGGCGGCGAGCGCAAGCGTGGCCGCGCGACGTTTTCGCAAAGCTGTCAGAACTGGGAGTCTGCGCTCTGACGGTTCCGGCGGAGTTTGGCGGCCAGGGGCCGGACTGGTACGCGGCAACGGCCGTGATCGAGGAATTAAGCCGGTGCGGTTCCTTTCTCGCAGGGCCTTATATTCATTGCGCCTTCTATGGTGGAGGCAACGTCGCCGAGAGCGGTTCGCCGGAACAGAAAGCGGTGTTGCTACCGAAAATAGCGGAAGGCAAGGTGCAGTTCGCTTACGGATTCTCCGAACCCGACGTCGGCGGCGATCTCGCATCGGTGCAGACTCGCGCCCATCTGGAGGATGGTGGCGACACGGTGGTCATCAACGGCTCCAAACGCTGGTGCACGGGCGCGGATTGGGCAGATTATATCATCTGCCTCGTGAACTCCGATCCTGAGGGGAGTAAATATCGTAATCTGACCCTGGTGCTCGTTCCGACAGATGCGGTCGGCATCACCCGGGCGGCCTTGAGCCATCGCAACATGGTCTACACCCACAGCTTTGATGTGCATTTTGACGATGTGCGGGTTTCCGCGGAGAACATCTTGGGCGGTCCTCAGGCCTGGAACGAAGGCTGGCGCGTGCTGGCGGGACAGTCGCTCGATGTCGAGAAGGTTGAAGTCGCCGCAATCACTTACGGCCTGGCGCAGGCCGCGGTGGAAGAAGCTTGGCAGTATGCCCAGGAACGGCAACAGTTCGGCAGGCCGATCAGCGGGCACCAGGCAGTGCGCCATGAACTGGTGGACGCGCGTACGCGATTGCAGGCCTGTCGTCATATGCTCTACCATGCGGCATGGCTTGTCAGCCAGGGCCGCCCGGCTTCCGTTGAGACGAGCATGGCCAAATTGTTCGTTGCCGACGTCTCAGTTCAAATCGGTCTCGCGTGCCAGAGGGTCCTTGGCGCTTACGGCTTGTCCGACGAATTCGATATGCCACAGATCGTGATCGATTTGATCGGAATGCCGATCATTGGCGGATCATCAAACATGCAGAAGAACAATATAGCCAAACGCTTGGGACTGGCCGAATAGCTTAGCTCCCCTTCTCTGGCTCGATCGTTTCGGAGCGGGTCGAACAAGGTCAACACCTTGTGGAAAGACCCTGATCGGAGTGGGGTAAAGGCTCGGTCCGGCGTGGGCGCTCAGCGAAGACGCAAATGCATTCCATGGGCGCAAGCGTCGCAGCCTCGGCTTCTCCGGGCGGGGCACCTGATGCCGCTATAAGGCGCAATATCCAGGCGACGGACACTCGCCCGTCGCCTGGATTATTCATTCGCCGACGGCGCCGGCCTCGCACCTCAAGACGATTTCGCGAGATCTGCAGCCGCCGGAACCTGCTGAACCATTCCGACCGAGCCGATGCGCTCACCCAGCACCAAGCACCACGTTCGGCTTTAGTAGGTCAAGTCGTCGCGGGGCGGTTGCCGACCCTCAGAGGCGCCGTTTCCTTGAGGAGCAAGCAGACGAACACCCCAATGGAAACGCCTGTCAGAGCGACGGTGAGGACGCTCGGTAGCCCGAAATTATTGGCCACAAACCCGGCAATAGCAGGCGCAACACCGCCGCCGAATATCTCACCTGCGCCAACCACAATGCCGATCGATGCGGCTACCAACCCTGCTGGAGCCGATTCAGTGGCAATGGGACCGGTTATCAAGGCGACGTTTCCGAGGCAGAAGAAGGAAGTTATGAACAGGGCGACGAACAGCAAGGTTGTGTCGGCACCGATCTGCGAAAACCAATATACCGAGACCGCTGCAGCCAGAAAACCGATGATGGCGAGCGGTTTGCGGCCGAACTTGTCCGAGAGTCCCGGCCAGCTAAACTGCCCGATAAACCCGCCGAAACCCATGGCCGACGTCACGATGCCCATTTCCTGCGGAGACAGTCGGATGACGTTCATCAGGTAGATCGGTACCATTGCGCCAAGAACGAAGACGCATGCCATTGCGCATATCAGCGCCATCATACAGACAATGATGTTACGGCTTTTCAGAGCTTCCATCCATTTGACGGGTGCTGCTTCCTCAATCCCCACCAGACCGGCAGCAGGTGCATTTCCAGGATCGCGCAGGACGAAATACAAAAGAAGTGCGACCAGGAAGCCCGGTATCGCGACGACCCAGAAAACCTCTCGCCATGACGGAACAACGGTGAGCAACTGTGTCGCGACCATCGGCGCCAAGGCAAAGCCGAACAAGGCAAAGCCGCTTTGTTGCAGGCCCAGGTTGAAGCCGCGCCGCTCCGGTTTCGAGGCGGCAGCCGTCGCTGCGAAACTTGTTGGACAAAAGGCACCTTCCGTCGCTCCCATCAGCGACCGGATAACCACCAGGAAAGTCAGACTGTGGGCTAGCCCGGAAAATCCCGACATCAGCGAGAACAGGATGATCGATGGAATGAGAACTTTTCGATGTCCTATGCGGTCTGACAAACGCCCGGCGAATATCGCGAAAAGCCCCCACACGATGCCGAGGACGCCGGCGAGGTAGCCAATATCGCCCTCTGCGAGACCCAAATCGGCTGCGATGAAGGGATATAAGGGTGCCAGGATCCATCTATCCAGCCCAACCAGACCGAACCCCAAGGCGAGCAGGAGCACCACCTTCCACTCATAGTCGGTGTCCCACGACTTGATTTCTTGGCTAGCACTCACCTTTGTCTCCCCAATCCTAAGTTTTTATCTATGACTCGGAATGAAAGCGTCGCACGACCTGAATGCCGGGAAGTCATTCAGAATTGCCGATATTCGTGGATCGCGCCCCCCGTCGGCCGATGCTATCACAAAAAGCGTAGCCGATACCAGCGGCGGCTTCTTCACTCCGGGGCAGCAGGCGTCGATGATGCCATCACCCCGCCGAACCCTAGATGTAAGCTGTCGACTAGGAGGCAGGGGTGCCAAACCCTGACCGGTTCAGTGAGTTCTCCAGAGCGCCCTTCATGATGTCGATCATCGGCATGACGAAGGAGTGCTGGTCCGCCGAGTTCTTTACGCGGACCTCACCATTCGCCCCCTTGCGCAGCAGATAAACAACTTCCCGGGCCATCACCTCAGCGGGCATCGTGGTTGAGGGATCACGGAAGGGAGGCGGCAGGAGAGGGGTGTCGACGACGCCGGGGCAAATCGCATTCACCCGCAAGCCCGATCCCTCGTTTGCCTGCGCCACGCTGCGGACAAGGCCGACCAGCGCATGTTTTGTGGCGACATAGAGCGGATCGATAGGGACCGGCTCAAAAGCGACAACGCTCGCGGTGACCGTGATCGTTCCGGACTTCGGCCGCATGAGCGGAATGAGCGCTTTCAAGCCGTGAAACACCCCGTCCACGTTGACGCTCATGATGTTTCGGTATTGCTCGAGCGTGACATCCTCGAGCGCCAGAAATGGATCGTCCTTCGGGACCGTCATCAGGCCGGCATTGAGATGCGCGAAATCGGGAACGCCAAATTGTTCGACGCAAGCGGTCACGGCGTTCACGACTGAATCGTAGCTGCGAACGTCGCAGTGTAGATAGGCACCGCCAACTTCCTGGGCGAGTGCTTCGCCGGCTGCCTTGTTGACGTCACACAGGGCGATCTTGACCCCTTCAGCGGCCAATTGTCGGACAGTCGCTTCGCCGATGCCGGTCGCCGCTCCGACCATGAAAGCCAATTCACCCATATGTCGCCTCCGTATAATTGATGCCTGCAACAGTCGGACTCATCGGGCGCCGCCGAATCAACTCGCAAGAGGGCGCACCCCGTTCAAAGGCGTGGCAGCCGGAAGCCGTGACGACGGCCCCTCGGCTGCAGTTTCGCTCGTCCCCCTCCGCAGACTCTCTTCCAAGAATGCCGCGGCCCTTGTGGAGGCGATTGTTCAAAACCTCCGCAGGCTTATCCGATAGCTTACTTACGTGCAAGTAAGGTGTCGTGGCGAGTGGTGCCTGGGAGCGTCTCAATCCGTTTTCCGCCTGAACAAAGTCTGGCGCTGGCGATGCATCCCTCCACGTGGGCGACTTGGATTGCTGAAGCCGTTGCTGCCGGGAAGGACCTTATGGCGAGAGCCGCTCCACTCTGCGTCGGACCGCTTGACCATACCGATGCCCAGGGCTGCGCTTTTTCGACACCCCGAGACTGCGAATCGGCTCTAAGCCGTCTTCGCGGAGCTTCTGGAAGTTAGGCAAGTAGCGCCGAATGGCTATGTCGGTTTTGTGTCGACTCGTCCGATTTCGTCAGTATTGCAGCGCAAGGACGGACAGAGCCGCAGATCGAATGACTCCTCAGATAATGTCGAGTTTACCTCATGAAAAATAATGTGTTTGTTACATCCACTACAGCGGTGTTCGGCGTTCTGGTTGTGGTCACCCTTCTCTCTTTCGTTCAGAGTGTAGATGCTACCGTGGCTGACTCCAAAAAGGCGGCGGCAGTGATCATTGCGGCAGCGATGATCAAATCGCTGGCCATAATTGAATTCTTTCTCGAAGTTCGCCACGCTCACTGGGCGGCAAGGCTTGTCGCCTGCGCTTGGACGATCTCTTTAGGCGGAATTCTGATGTGGTATCTGGTCGCTTGATGATCCAGGGAACTCTACAACGGGCAGACTGAAGGGGAATTCGGTTAACCGCAAGAGATCGCCGATCTGGTTCGCAAACCCTTGTTCGCACCCGAAGGCAAGGGGTAACCAGGGGCTTTCGACACTTCGCAATGATGAACAGCACGGGAGAATGAATTCATGGCTACGCCTATTGAAACCGTCACCGCCTTCTTCAGCGGCTGGACCGGAGGTCCGGGCGCGCTGCAAGAATTGATCGCCAAATATTTCACCCCGGAAACCGTGTGGGAAACCATCGGATCTGAGACCACCTACGGGATCGATCAAGCGATCGACCTTTGCAACAGGCTGGAAAACGATGCGCCGCCATTCAAATTTGTTCTCGAGTGGAGCGCTATCGCGGCGGACGGAGACATGGTGCTGTCGGAGCGTATCGACCATTATTATAACTTGGACGGTTCGAAGCGGACGATGATCAAGTGCATGGCGATCTGTCAGGTCCGGGACGGAAAGATCGTCATGTGGCGGGATTACTTCAATCACAGCGATTGGGCGGCAGTTCTCCAAGCTCCCGAGGTGGCCGCCTAGTTCCGTTATTCGGAACAATCGTCGGCGCGCACTCCTTTGCTAGAATTCTGCCGATGGAGTGCGGCAGCGGGCAGCTTGGGGATCATTGCCGCGCCCGATACGCTTGGCAGGGCCCTCTAGAACTGGCTGACCGCCGTCCGGTGCATCTCAAGCGGGCGCGTCGATCCTGGTCCGATCGGTCACGCCGGCCTGGCTGGCCAGACCGGCGGAGTGCCACTGAGTCCGCTCACGCTGCTCACGGATCAATCGGCTTTAAACTGTTGTGCGGGCGATGCGCCGGTCGTTCACGCCCGGGTCAGGTGAGACTGAATGGGGAATGGCTCGATCCGGCGCATCTACGGCTCGCTCAGCTGGAACCATCCATCAAGGAGCACCGCCGGGTCACGGATGGTCCTATTGCATCGACAAATCATGGTTCAGGGGAGCGACCAAGCAGCCGTGGTCAAGGAGCATCACCCTAAATGACATTCCTCCGCCGAGCCAGCGAGTTTCGGCGGCGTTGCGGTTCATTGGTAGCGACCCATTCCCGCACGCTGCTGCCCACCTGGGCGCGGAATGCCCGGCTGAAATTGCTCGGATCGGAGTAGCCCACCAGATAGGCGATCTGCGTTGCCGACATATTCGTGGTGCGCAAATAATGTTGTGCTTTTTCGACCCTGACTGCGCTCAGAAGATCCTGGAATGAGAGGTCATGTTCGTCACGCAGATGGCGCTGCAGCGTGCGCTTATCGCAGTGAAAGTACCGGGCGACTTCATCGACCGTCGGAGTGCCACTGGGGAGGAGCGAGCTGATTATGATGCGAATCTGGTTTGCTAGAGAGTTTTCGACAGCAGATACGGTCGGGTCATTGAGTTGCTCCTGCATGAGTGCATGCATGTCTTTATTGGAAAAGACGATCGGCACCTGGAGCATAGCAGGTCTTATCCAGACTGCATTCATGTCAGAATCGAAATCGACCGGCGCTTGAAAAAACTGTTCCGCTGCTTGTCGCGTGTCACCGGCCGAGTGAATGAAGGAAACGCTCTCGCACATGAACTTTCCATCCGTCATGATCTGAAGAGTGTGGAAGAGGTTGCATGGGCCGAACTCAGTTATGATCCTTTGTTGACGTACAGAAAGGTGCGAAGCATTCACCACGAACTGAATTGCGATCAGTTCGTCCTGCGGTTGAACGAACCACCGCGCAGGCGGTGCGTACGACTTTGTGAAGACCTTCAAGTCGTTCAACAGCTCTTTGACGTTAGATGCCGTTTGCAGCAGCAAACCCATCGAGCCGAGAGCCCCGAGGCCCTGATTTCTGGTGAGGCAGTAGACGAAGTCTTCACGACCCGTCTTTTCGATGCAAGCTTCCAGCAGGGCAACCGAAGCGCTTACGCTGACCATCATGTCGCCACGATCGAAATCCGCCTTTTCGAAGCCCAACTGCTTGGCAAGCGTCTCTAGATCGACGCCGAACGATTGCAGAGTGACTTCAAGGTTCTGCAATGCGCTCATGCGCACGAGTGCGGCCGAGGCCCCATTCTCCATGTTCCCCCGTTCCACGGTCGGCATATTACTGATCGTGTCGCGTTTGATCATTGGTGTCGTGATCTGTCAGATCGAATTCCTTGTCACGGTGCCCGGATCTCCATCCCGCCAGGCGCGACCATTCAAACAACGCTTCTCCGCCGCGCGAGCGAGCTTCGGCGTCGATGCGGCTCATTTGCGGCGACCCACTCTCGTACGCTGCATCCGACGAGGGCGCGAAATGCCCGGCTGAAGTTGCTGGGGTCAGAATAGCCCAGCAAGTAAGCGATCTGCGTCATCGACATGTTTGCCGTGCGCAAATAATGCTGGGCCTTTTCCAGTCTGACGGCACTCAACAGGTCTTGGAAGGAAAGGTCATGCTCGCGTCGCAAGTGCCGCTGCAGCGTGCGTTTGTCACAATGGAAATATCGCGCGACTTCCTCGACGGTTGGAGTTCCGCTCGGGAGGAGCGAGCTGATGATGATGCGGATCTGATTCGCTAACGAGCTTTCCAGCTCGAGCGTCGACGGATCACTGAGCTTCTCGCGCATCAGCGCGTGCATATCCTTGTTGGAAAAGACGATCGGCACCTTGAGTGTCTTGGGTCTGATCCACAGCGCGTTCATGTCGGCATTGAAATCGACTGGTGCCTGGAAGAATTGTTCTGCAGCTTGTCGCGTAGTGGCGTCGGAATGGATAAACGAAATGCTCTCGCACTTGAACTGACCGTTCGTCATGATTTGAAGAAGGTGAAAAAGCTTGCACGGCCCGAACTCGGTCACGATACGTTGTTGGCGGGCTGTCAGGTTCGATGCGTTCACAACAAGCTGGATGGCTATCAGATCGCCATGAGGTCTAATGAACCATTGTGCCAGAGGTGCATAGGATTTTGTAAATATCTCGAGATCGCTCAGGAGTTCTTTTATATTCGACGCGGTTTGCAACAGCAGGCCCATCGACCCGAGAGCCCCCAGGCCTTGGGTCTTGATGAGGTGATAGAAGAAATCCTCCCGACCCGTGGTGTCGATGCACGCTTCCATGAGAGCAACCGAAGCGCTCACGCTGATGATCATGTCGCCTCGGTCGAAATCGGATTTTTCGAATCCAAGCTGTTGGGAGAGTGCCTCCAGATCGACGCCGAACGACTGGAGTGTCTTCTCGAGATTTTGCAAACCGCTCATGCGCACGAACTCGGCCGAGGTGCCGTTGCCCCTGCTCACTCGCTCCGCAGCTGGTTCGTTGTGTCCTGATCTGACCATTGTTTGTCACGATATGACAAGAACTATCCGCCCGCAATGGCTAAGGTCGTCAAATTACAGGGAGAGTGCCATCTTGGATGGTCGACGGTGCTTCCGCCTCTCAGGCGCAAGCGGCGTCGCGGGTTCAGGCGAGCACCGGAAGAGTCGGAGGAGAGGTTATGAACGCTCATACGGAGCTACATGACAAGGTTGGATCGCCGACCAGCGAAATTGTCATCAGGAACATCCCATTCAAGTTCAACGATGAAAACTTCGATCCGATCTGGAACAAGCGGGAGCCGGAATTCAGCCAGATGGTAAATGCTGGTTCGCTGTCTCTACCTTATCTCGAGCCCTTTCTGATCCGAACGCTACGGGAGGCAATGGATCATGTCGATGATCCTGCCCTGAAAAAGGATATGCACGCGTTCAATGCCCAGGAGGCGCAGCACTTCAACCCGGCCTATTCATGAGACTGCTCCTCGGGGGCGGTCCGCCTAGATCTGTCGGTGGCCGCGTGACCTGGGCGAGCGGCTTGGCCGGCGTTTTTCAGCGCGGCAGGAGCAATGGGCTTTTCGAGGTTGATGGACTGGGGCTCGGGGATTCGGCGGCACAGCCGCGCTGGCTATGTGGGTGCTGGTCTGAGGCTGATGGCGATGGCTCTGAACACGCTGGCATCCGGGCAGGCTGACGCGAAGGCGACGCGGATGCGAGTGGCGGTTTCTATGACGCGGGCAGCGACCTTGAGCAGCCGCAGGCGCAGCGTTGCGAACTCGGCGGCGGCGAGTGCGGTGGCTTTTGGGATTTCCTGCTGGATGCGCCACAGGAGCCAGTAGGCGGCGGTGTGCAGGATGAGGCGCATCTGATTGGCGTTTGCAGAGCGGCACGAGGTGCGATCGCTGGCGAGCTGAGTTTTGTGGCGCTTGATCAGGTTCTCGGCGTTGCCGCGAGCGCAGTAGAGCGTGTCGTAGATGTGCTCGGCCGAGCCTTTGGCCAGCGAGGTGACGACATAGCGGATGTCCATGCCCATTGTGCTGGCCTCGATCCGGGCGACGACGCGGCGCTGGCAGTTCCAGCTCTTCGCGCCGTAGCTGGTCTCAGCATAGGTGCGCAGGACCGGATATTGGCGCTGAGCTCGCTTGACCGCGCAGGCATCGGCGACAGCGACGATGACCGGATCGCCACGCAGCGCGGCGTTGGTCGGCAGGCCGAAGACGTAATCGACGCTGGCCGCCTCGCAGAAGGCCATGACCTCGGGCCGGCCATAGTGCCCGTCGCCGCGGATGGTGATGTGCGTTTCCGGCCAGTTTCGGCGGATGTGACGCACCAGGCGCCGGATGTGGCCAGCAGCTTCGACACCCGACGGTGTCTTGCCGGTGCGCAGCAGCATCGCCACCGGCCGGCCGGTGGCGGTGTCGTAGACATGGATCGGCAGGAAACAGCGCTCGCCATGATGCCCGTTCCAGAACGACAACTGCTGATAACCGTGCACGACATCGCAGGTATCATCGATATCCAGCGTCACCGCCGCGGGCGGGGCGGGATAGCTGGCGCAGTAGATGTCGATCATCGCGGCCATCATTCTGGCCAGTTCGCGCGTAGTCGGTGCGTTCTCCCACCGGCTCATCGTCGGCTGACTGGCCAGCCCCGCACCCGATCCCGGCAGCTTGCCCAGCGCCAGCCGGAAGCCCGGATCGTCGCGCAGGGCGTCGAGGTCATCGGCGTCCTCGTAGCCGCAGGCGATCGCGAACACGCGGGCGCGCAGGATATCGTCGAGGCGATGAACCACCCGCGCAGGATCGCGCCAGTCGGCAATGCAAGCCGCAAGCCGCTGGCAAATCCCCATCGTGCGCTCGGCCTGCGCCAGGAGTAGGACACCGCCGTCCGATGTCAGCCGGCCACCGTCGAAAGCGGCTGTGACTTTCTTGCGCCCGGCCGCTGGGAATCGGAATGTGCTTGCGATATCGTCATTCATGGCGGGTGTGGCCTGTGGCATTTTCTGCCCTGCGGCAGGTTCGGCTTCGACACCCAGTTCCTAATTCAGATCAGAGGCTTATGCCACTCCCGCCAAACCACCAGATCCCGTCTGGTGAATAGGACGGGTTAGCGAGCGTTCTGGCATTGAACGCGGTGTCGGTGTCGTCTTCTCGATCCCATTGGGAGGACGATACCGGAAATTCCAGCAGGATCAGGCGGAAGCGAATGCCTCCGCTGCCTCTATGGATCTCGCGCAAGCGCGCCGGATGGTGCTGGCGATGGCCGATACTGATATGGCGAACGCCTCTGGCCGCTACGTCGCTTGGCAGCGGCTCCAGGGTGCCGCCAGAAGTTCGCTCGACGCCGCCACACGGACGGAGCGCGGGTACGAAGGGGGCATCATCGACCTGTCCGATCTGCTCTATTCCAGGCGGCAAGCACATGATGCGGACCGGCTGGCCATAGACGCGCGCAGCTCTGCGACACGAGCTATCGTGAAATTACTCATCGATTCTCATACGATATGGCAAGGTAACGAGAAGGAGCCATGAGGGCGTAGGTTGGCAATCGCTGTAGAGAATGAAGTCATCTTCCCATTCACGCGGAGGAATCTGAAATGCAGAGTTCAAAGCCTGGAACCCCAGTCCGGCCCCTAAAAGACTCAGCCCGAGCAAAGGCGAAATGGGACCCCGTCGTTAAGGTGACCCATTGGTCAATCGTTCTTGCTGTCATCGGGAATGCTATTTTCACCGAAGAGGGTTCGGGGCCACACGTCTGGGTGGGATACGCCCTCGCAACCGTTTTGGCGCTTAGGCTGCTCTGGGGTTTCGTAGGGCCCAAAGAGGCACGGTTCACAGCATTCCCACCGAGCCCGCGTAAAGCGCTTGCCCATATCCGGGAGATTAGAGCCGGACACAATGAAATCCATCCATCGCACAATCCGTTAGGTGCATTGATGGTCTACGCTATTTGGGGAACGCTTAGTATCATCATAGCGACCGGCATTGGCATGGCTGGTCTGCCCTCCACGAAATGGATTAGCGAGGCTCCGTCCCACGCCGTTGGTCGAGGCACAGATGACAGGGACAGCGTCGTACTCAAAGGTTCTAAGCGGAAAGAGGCAGGCGACGACGCAGAGGACGAGCCCTTGAAGGAAGTGCACGAGACAGCGGTGAATTTGCTGTACGTTCTGATTGCCCTCCACCTTGCCGGTGTTGTTTTCGAAACGAGGAGGAGTGGGAAGTATATTCTTACAGCGATGCTTCCCGGCCGAGCACAATAGGATGGAGGTAATGCTGCAACGTGGCGATAGCGGCTTGGCTTTCCGAATAGTCGATGATTGATGCGCTGGCCTACAGAACGGCTTGGACCGCAAGATCGGTGGCAGCGTTACGCTTTGCCTGTACAGCCTTCCGTTCGGAATAGCGGTCGACGAGCTGGCCGGCGTGCGGGCGGGTCAGGATCGTGAACCGGACGGGTTCCTCCATCACGTCGACGATGCGGTCATAATAGCTCGACGGCTTCATGCGGCCGGCCTCGTCGAATTCCTTGAACGCCATCGCCACGCTTGACTGGTTAGGGATGGTGATCATCCGCATCCAGCGGCCGAGCAGGCGCAGCGTGTTGACCGCGTTGAACGACTGCGAGCCGCCCGACACCTGCATGACCGCGAGGGTGCGGCCCTGGGTCGGCCGCATGCCGCCGAACTCCAGCGGCAGATGGTCGATCTGCGCCTTCATGATGCCGGTGATCTGGCCGTGCCGCTCGGGGCTGCACCAAACCATGCCTTCGGACCAGAGCGCGTGCTGGCGCAGCTCATGGACCGCCGGATGATCGTCACCCTTCACCTGATCTGGGAGCGGCAGGTCGCTCGGATCGAATATCCGCACGTCCGCGCCGAAGAGGATAAGCAGTCGCGCCGCTTCTTCAGCCGCGAGCCGGCTAAACGACCGCTCGCGCAGCGACCCGTACAACAGCAGGATGCGCGGCGGCGGCTGATTGTCGCCCATGCCGGCGGCGGGCCGAGTGATGGCGATGCTACGATCGAGTGCGGGCAGATGGTCGGCGTCGGGCACTTCACGAAGGCGCGTCATCCAAGATCCTTGACGAGATAGGTCGCGCGCGGACCGCACAGCGACGTGAACTGCGCGGTCGCGGCGATGAACGCCGGCGCGGCATCGCGATCGGCATCGGCGTAACCGAGCCTGCGGAAGAACTCCCCGGTGCCGCTGGTCAGAAGATGCAGCCGCTCGACCGCGCCATCGGCAACGCCTTCAAGGCGCTCGACCAGCATCCGGCCATATCCTTTGCCGCGACGGGTCGGCAGGACAACGAGCGAGCGGAGCAGTCGGTCGGGACCGTTGCCCTCCAGACCGATGAACCCGATCAGACCCTCGTCGTCGGACAGGCTGAAGAACATCTGGTCGGGACCGCCGAGATCGTCGGTCGGAAGCTGCGCGGCGCCAAGCGCGAGCCGCAGAATATCATCAGCGTGCCGAGCCTCGGAGAAATAGATCTGGGTCATGCCGTCGCTCTCGCTTCGTACCAGGGCCGCGTCCGCTTCACGATCGAGACGACCGACAGCATCACCGGCACCTCGACCAGCACGCCGACGACGGTCGCCAGCGCCGCGCCCGAGTTGAGCCCGAACAGGCTGATCGCGGCGGCGACCGCCAACTCGAAGAAGTTGGAAGCACCGATCAGCGCGGCTGGCGCCGCCACGCACCATGCCACACCGAGCCGGCGGCTCAGCCAGTAGGCTAGCCCCGCGTTGAAATAGACCTGGATGAGGATCGGCACGGCGATCAGCGCGATGACCAGCGGATGGGCGATGATCGCCTCACCCTGAAACCCGAACAGCAGCACCAGCGTGGTCAGCAGCGCCAGCAGCGAGACCGGCCCGAGCCAGGCCAGCAGCCGGTCCAGTGCTGCCTGTCCGCCTGATCCGACCACCGCACTGCGGACGATCTGCGCGACGATGACCGGTACGACGATGTAGAGCATCACCGAGATCAGCAGCGTGTCCCACGGCACGGTGATCGACGCGACGCCGAGCAGCAGGCCGACCAGCGGCGCGAAGGTGAACACCATGATCACGTCATTCAGCGCGACCTGGCTCAACGTGTAGGTCGGCTCGCCCTCGCAGAGGTTGGACCAGACGAACACCATCGCCGTGCAAGGCGCGGCGGCGAGCAGGATCAGACCGGCAATATAGGAGCTGACCTCGCCCGCCGGCAGCAAGGGCCGAAACAGCCAGCCCAGGAACAGCGTGCCGAGCAGCGCCATCGAGAACGGCTTCACCGCCCAGTTGATGAACAGCGTGACGCCGACGCCCTTCCAATGCTGGCGGACCGAGCCGAGCGCCCGAAGATCGATCTTCAGCAGCATGGGGATGATCATCAGCCAGATGAGCACCGCCACCACGAGGTTGACCCGCGCCACCTCCGCTGTGGCGATCGCGCCGAACAGGCCCGGCAGCGCGTAGCCGAGCGCGATCCCGACCACGATGCACAGCGCTACCCAGACGCTGAGATAGCGCTCGAATGTGCTGATCGCCGGCTTCGCCGGCGCCGCAGTGGTCATGCGCCGATCCTGTTGCCCGCGTCGTCGATGACCTTCTCGCCGTCTTCCTTGGTGAAGGCGCCGCGCTGCCGGGAAGGTAGCAGGTCCAGCACCTCTTCCGACGGACGGCACAGCTTCACGCCGAGTGGCGAGACGACGATCGGCCGGTTGATGAGGATCGGATGCTCGATCATCGCGTCGATGAGCTGGTCATCGCTCAGCGCCGGATCGCCCAAGCCAAGTTCGGCATAGGGCGTGCCCTTCTCGCGCAGCAGCGCGCGGGGCGTGATCCCCATGCGACCGATCAGCGAAACGAGACGCGAGCGGTTGGGCGGGGTCTTCAGATACTCGATGACGTGCGGCTCGATGCCGGCGTTCTGGATCATCGCCAGCGTGTTGCGCAACGTCCCGCACTCGGGGTTGTGATAGATGATGATATCGACGGTCATGGCGGCCTTCAGCAGCAGGGGTTGAGCTCGGCGATCAGCGGCTCGCAAAGCTCCGCCTTCCCACCGCAGCAGTCCTTCACGAGAAACAGGGTCAGCGCCTTCAACTGGTCGAGATCGGCGCGGTAGTTGATGATGCGGCTGCGCCGCTCGGACCGGATCAGCCCGGCGCGGGCCAGCGTCGCGAGATGCACCGACATGGTGTTCTGCGGCACGTCGAGCGCCTTGGCGACCTCGCCAGCGGCCAGGCCGTCAGGCTCGTGGCGGACCAGCAGGCGGAATGCGTCGAGGCGCGTGCCCTGCGCGAGCGCGCCAAGGACCGAGATGGCTGAGTCGTTGTCCATATATCCACGTTATTGGATATATGGATTTAATCAAGGAGCGTCTGACTTTACCAGAAGCCGACCTTGGCCGCTCCGTCACGAAAGGCCGGGTCTGGTCGGCCCCTGCCGCGCTCGCCCCTGTCGCCAAACACATGTTTCCCGACAGGGGACGACGCAAACGGATTGCAGTTCCATGACGACGCCCGATTATGTACGACAAACCCTGTCGCCTTGATCTAATGCGCGACAACATCAATTCAGAGGTTTGTCGTACATGCTCATCGGGTACATGCGTGTCTCATCGGTCGACGATCGCCAGTCGGTCGACCTGCAGCGCGATGCTCTCATCGCCGCCGGCGTCGATGAGCGTCATCTCTATTCCGACAAAGCATCGGGCGCACGGGACGATCGCCCCGGGCTGAAGGCTTGCCTGGAGTACCTGAAGCATGGCGACACGCTGATCGTTTGGAAGCTCGACCGCCTCGGGCGATCCCTGGCCAACCTTCTGACGATCATCACCGACCTGAAAGACCGGCGCGCTTGCTCAATATGAACGCGCGCTCACGCGCGAACGGGTGATGGCGGGTTTGGCAGCAGCTCGGCGGCGCGGTCGGCACGGGGGGCGTCCACCTAGCATCAACGCGGAAACGATCGAGCAGATCACTGACGCACTCAATGCTGGTGCAAGCAAGGCGTCAGTGTGCCGGTCCTTCAAGGTGCCCCGATCGACCCTCATCGGCACGCTTGATCGGATTGGCTGGACGGGGCCAGCCAAGGCCTGAGCAGATGCCCCGCCGTTCTGTTCTGACCGAGGCGCAACATGCCGAGTTGTTCGCCTTGTCCGAAAACGAAGCCGACCTGGTGCGGTACTGGACGCTCGGTGTCGACGATCTGCGCGCCATCACGAGCCGAAGGCGTCCCCACAACCGACTCGGTTTTGCGCTACAGCTCTGTGCCTTGCGCTATCCCGGCCGGCTGCTGAAGCCCGGCGAATTCATCCCGGATGCTCCTCTCAGGTTCGTCGGGGATCAGCTCGGCATCCCGAGACAGCCACGATGGTGCGCGGGCAAATGAGCAAATATGTGCGGCATCTCGGCAGCCTGGTCGAGGACCTGCTCGACATCGCACGCATCGACCAAGGCAAGATCGCGCTCAAGAAGGAGCATCTGTTGCTCCAGGATCTGCTGACCTTTGCCGTCGAAGGATCACGCCATCATATCGATGCGGCCAGCCATGAGCTGATCCAGGATGTCGCGCCTGAGCCGATCTGGCTGGAGGCCGATCATGCCCGTCTTGCGCAGGTCGTCGGCAATCTCCTCACCAACGCCGCCAAATACACGCCTGCGGGCGGAGAAATTCACCTCTCCGCGAGGCGCGAAGAGGATCAGGTCCGCATCGAGGTCGCCGATACGGGCGTCGGCATCCCGGCGGAGATGCAGGCCCGGATCTTCGATCTGTTTGCCCAGATCGATGGGTCCAACCAGCGCACGCAGGAAGGACTTGGGATCGGACTCGCGCTCGTCAAACAGTTGGTCGAGCTCCACGGCGGGACGATCACGCTCAAGCGCAGCGCGCCGGGAGAGGGCAGCGTTTTCGAGGTCGTCTGAGGCGGGCCGCGACCTCTACGGTCCATCGTCCCCAGGCTCGGCCACTCCTGTTGTTCGCTCCTTTTCGAACCCGTGCATGCCCCACCACCACTGCAGCGCGATGATCGCGCCTTTGGCGGGCTGCAACAGGCCAAGAAGCAGAACAAGCGCCAGCGGTACGATGATCGCCATCATCGCGGTGACCGAGAGCGCGAAATCGCGGGCCAGCGCGATGATGAGGGGCGCCATGAGGTGACCGGTCACGATGATTGCCACATAGGCCGGGAAGTCGTCCGCGCGTTGATGGCTCCAGTCCTGGCCGCAGTGCGCGCAGATGGTCACAGGTTTGAGGAATCGGTAGAATAGGTGCGCTTCGCCGCACCTTGGACAGCGGCCGCGCACGCCGCGTAGCGCGGCGGTACCCAGCGTTTCGGGCAGAGCGCAGTCTCGACGTTTCGGCCCGATGAACTGGGCGGGCGGGGCGCCGGCCGGACGATCACGGCGATCGAATGGCGTTCGGGTGAAAGCAGGCAAGATCATCTCGCTGCTATCGAAAAGAGAGGCAAGGCTGGACGGCAGACAGCCCCAGGAATCATATGGCTTTTACACTCAAATATGAAGGCGCAGTTATGATGTATAAAACATCATTCCGACGTCCGAAATGTGCGCTCGTCTGATTAAAGCGGCGATCCGAGAGCCTGCGCTGCGTCGTCCAGATCCGCCTCCGCGATGACATAGCTGTCGCCCTCTCCGGCAAAGAAGAGGTTCAGTTGCGCCTCGCTTCGGGCTTCTGGCGCGGGACCATGGTGCGCCTCGTCCCAATGCGCCTCGACGAAGCTCCACAAGGCCGCGCTGGCCGCTGGCCGATCGTCATAGATGCCTACCTTCTCCGTCCCCTGGAAGACGATCACTAATACCGTAGCCAGCACAGCCTTCTTCGCCCTTGAACCGTTGCCTTTCATGGGATTCCGCACGAACCTGCGACGCTTCAGGCACCCCGTGCGGCTTTCATTCACCCTCCGGGCAAGATGGGCAAAGAATGAGCGGGTTCAACAGGCTGAATTAAGACCATTTTGGAGCTAAACCATTTGCCAATATGCTTGTGCTAGGAAGTGTCGAACGCGCGGGAACAGGTGTCGTCTCAAGCGCGTACTGGACATGGCAAGAAAGACATAGAGACTCATGGCGCAGTTGACGCAGATGGAAATTGCCAATTGGCTTGCGATTTACGTTGGCGTCGGCCTGTGCTGCGCGCTCGCAGTTTCGCTGTCGGTCGGGGTGCTTCTCGGACAGCTGGTTCAGGAGCGTGCCTGGCGCCAAATTCACGATGTGCGTGGAGCAGCATTGTTTCTGCCCCGGACCTGGTGGCGCTGGCAGAAACTCTATTTGCTGTCGACGCCGGTCACCTTGGGCATTGTGGCATGGTTCGCCGCGACGCTCCGCTGGTCCTGAGCAGAGGCGAGGGCGCTCGCCGTATCATTATTGCCTGATGCGCCGGGCTCACAGGCCTAAGGCGGTTCGCACGATATCCGGTACGGCACCGCGCTCAAGCGCGTCGGGCCCGAGGCTAATCAGCGGCGCGATCATCTCGAGGCGCGGATGGATGGCGGCCTTCACCGCCAGAAAGTTCTCGTCGAGGGCGCTCTGCGCCGCAACGACCAGCTGCCGGATCTCGCCGGTCTCTCTCGACTGCGCTTCAAGCAGGAAGTCGGGCCGACAGGCGCCTTGCGGGGTCAACTGGTCGAAGAGCGGCTTTTCGATCACGAGATCAATACCGAGGCGATCGAGCCCTCGTCGCGCGTCAAGCAGGCCGCGATAGAGAGATCGCTCGAATTCGGAGGCAACCGGCACGAAACGCTGGCCTGAGAGGATGGGCTGCGCATAGGCGCGCAGCGCCGCATAGCCGTCGGCCTCGGGATATTCGCCGACCACGACCAGTACCAGGTAAGGACCTTTGATCGGGTTGCCGCGGATCGATGGGGACTGCACCCGATTGGCGAGCACCACCGGCTCGGCGCCCGCGACATGGATGGTCGCACCCTGCACCGCTGTCGCGTAGAGCGCGAGGAACGCCTGCGGTGCGTGACCCGGTGGCCACTGATGGGATAACGCGCGCAGACCTGCGAACACGCGATTATTGTGAAAGGGGCGGGCATGTGTCCATAAGGCGCGGCCGAGCTCGATGCCGGGTGCAAGCTCGATCCGCGCGGCCGCCGCGCTCAGGGCCCTGAATTCTTGTGCAATGGAGCGTTCGGGCGGCTCCGCCCCAAGCGGCGGCGTGCGATGGACACCGGCCAGGGTCATAAGGCGCCAGAGAAGGCGGGCGAGACGCGGCACCGTCGCATTGCGTGTCCTGTCGTCGATACTGTCGGCCTGCGGCTTTTGCGCCAGCTTCTCAGGGGCTGGCCGCAGCACTTCGAAATAGCCTTCCGGGGGATCGGCCGGCGAATGGGGTGTACGGATCTCCGAAATGCGATTGGTCGCCTGCTCGCGAAAGAAGGGGCATTGGGGACGATGCTCGGGCCGGTCGGCGCCCGTCAGGCGCCGCAGATAATAGGTTTCAGCTTCCGACAGGAAGGCGGGGGTCAGGACCGGCGGCCGGGTGTCGGGACCCAGGCAGTCGCATGCGATCCACTTGGCGCCGATCCGTGCTTGCTGGACCAGCGCGATCCCCGCCTCTTCATCGCCGCGCGAGCCTTCGCCCGTATACCAGCGCACCAGTGCGGACCGCACGAGGTCGGGAAGGGGGATGCGACGACCTTTTTGTCCGTCGCCCTGCCGGTCGATCAGCCACATGGAGAAGCCCTTTTGGAGCGCAATGGGCAAAGTCTGACCAGGCGCCGCGGGATTGACAACGGGATTTGGGTTCACCTCCACTCGGGCAAGGACAGGTTTCGGGAGGTTTTATGAAGACCGCGCTCCTTGCTGCACCGCTGCTCACCATCACCCTCGCGGCCCCGCTTGCCGGCGCCAGCCCGCAAGGTTCGCCGCGCACCGTTCAGCTTATCACGATGGGCGTGCCGGCGCCGCCACGCCTGCCGGCCGCTGCGGGCTCAGATGGCACAGACCGCCCGGACACGCCCGCGGTGGACGAAGGAGCTCCGCTCGCCGAGGCACGTCCAGCCGCGCTTCCAGCCTCGTTCAGCGTCCATGATCTCAGCCGCAAATGGGTGCAGTTCCAGATGGCGCAGACCTACGGGCAAGTGGCCCCCGGCGAGACCTCGCCGGTCGACGTGTCGGCTTCCGGGGCGGCGCCGCCAGTTGCGGCCGCGCCCGGCGTTTCTGCCGAGCCGACGCTGGAGGCGATACCCGTCCCTGCGTGGATGCGCGGCGGACTGGCCTTTGCCAGCGCCGCAACCCGATACACGGCAGGATGCTATGCCGGAGGCTATCGGCCGGCCGGTTTCCTCAGCGCCCAGGCGGAGATCCGGCGGGCGGGCTATTACGGGATGATGAGCGCGATCGCGTGCCAATATGGCATCCCGGTCGGCCTTTTCGACGCCATGATCATCCGCGAAAGCCGCTACAATGACCGGGCCGTTTCGCCGAAAAATGCCTATGGATTGACCCAGCTCATGCCCGGCACGGCCGCGGGGCTGGGCGTGGATCGCTACGATATCGAGCAGAATCTGCACGGCGGCGCGCGCTATCTGCGCAGCCAGCTCGATCGCTTCGGCCAGGTCCATCTGGCGTTGGCGGCCTATAATGCCGGGCCGGGACGGGTGCGGGACGGCCAGGTGCCGCGGATCGCCGAGACCCAGGCCTATGTCGACGATATCCTCCTCAACTGGCGGCGCTTGAGCGGTTTCACGCGGACGGCCAGTGTTACCGGCCCATCGTTGCCGCCGACTCCAACATCGCCGCGTTTCAATGGACGCAGCGCGATCGTTTCGCGCTTCTGAGGCGAGACCGAGCCGACGGACGCCGGTGCGAACCGCGCGGACGGCGTCCGTCGGTCAATCCAGGCGGAAGCTCTGCTCCATGCGGGCGCGACGCTCGATGATCGCGATGACCTCGCGTACCACCCGGTCAACGACGCCGTCGCGCAAGGGGCCTGCCCATTCGCGGCGGATCTCGGTGCCATCCATGCCTTCCACGTCGTTGAGCGCATGGACAAGCGAGAGCGGCAGGCTCGCGAACACCTCGGAAATCATCTGCATCATCGTCGAGAATCGGCCGTCATGGAGAAGATCCAGGTCGCGAAGAGTTTCGACACCGAGAACGGCCTGGATGAACCCGATTTGAAGGACATGAAGGATCGTCTGAAACTCGACGAGCGTCATGCTCTCACGGGTGGAAGGATCGGCGGTGGGCCGCAGAAGATTAGACAGGCGGTTGCGCCTGATGCCGGTCTTGAGCGCCAGTTTCCGCACGCTCACATTTTGATCCGACATCGCCTGAAGAATGTAAGGAATATAGTCCCTGAAGGGGATCGCAGCGTTCTCTTCAGCGGACTTGCTTTCGTCCGTCGAGGAAGGTGCCCCGCTGGTGGCAAGGGATGTCATGAACCGGCCCCCTGATCCTGCTCCGTGAGAGCACCAAATCACAGCGGGAAACGCTTTGCAACAACCTGTGACCTGGATTTCTTTATAGGTATCGGCTAAGCCATTGGTACGGATGGACTTACCTGTTGCGAATCGCTCGCAATTTTTCCGGCGGCCTGGGTAGGCGGTAAATCGAGCCCCTGTTCGCGCAACTTCGCTACGACGGCCTTCGCCTTCTGCTCGACGATATAGTCGAACAGGAGAAGCGACAGCATGTCGCCGGCGGACATGCCCTGCCCGAGTTGCTTGGCCAGAATATGCTGGGCCTCGCTGAGGTTCTCGGCGCTGCTCGCGGTAACGCGCAGTTTGATACGAATGCCGCCTTCGGTGGGGATCTTGTCCAGATGCGAGCGAAGCACATCGGAATCATGATCCATGGCCGCGGCGGAGGCGGCGCGGGCATTCACCAGCGTCGCGAGCGTCTGGTAAGAATGGGTTTCGTTCGAGCGCAGCCGCACGCTTTCGGTGGTGAGGCGGAAGAAGTGCTCGGAGATATCGATGCTGACCTGTCGGGGGAAACCTACTCCCGCCGCGTCCTGTCCCTGTGACGTTTTGTAACCCTGCCCCACTCGACCCCCCTGAGTGCCGGATCCCGCGTCCTTGCTACGCGGCACGAACCTCATGCCGATTCCACGGTAGAACCTAACCGTTAACCAATCTTATCGCAAATTTTCGCGAGTCGCGCGGGTGGCTCGGATTTCGGGCCAGCGTGGCGCGCGCTGGTGACCGTCCTGGTCTGCACGGCGGGCCACCCCGGCTCGCAGCGCGTACCGGAGCGGTTCGCGCGCGGCGCCAAGCGACTCGGGCTGGAAGAAAAATTCATGTCTCCCGCAACGCGCCGAGCCGGGGAAGGTTGCTCGGCCGGCGAGCGAGGGGACAGCCTTCGATTGGGCGCGGAACCGCCGCGTCTCAATCGGAAGGAAATGCTCATGCAACAGGTACTGAAGCATGGCGGGCGGGTAGAGCTTGCGATCCTCGTGATCGCGGCGCTGGCCTTCGCGCTGCTCATGTTCGCCGGACCGGCCTTCGCCGGCGCCGACACCACCTTCGACACCGCGCTCACCAAGTTCACCGACTTCCTCGAGGGATCAGGCGGCAAGATCATCACCGTGCTCAGCCTCGCCGGCGGCGTGGTCGCGCTCGCCTCGGGCCGCTTCTCGATGGGCCAGATCGCCATCCCGGTGGGCGTCGGCGTGGGCGCCGGCACCGGCGTGCCGATCGTCACCTCGACCGTCACCGCAACGATCTGACGTGGGTTCGGCCGGCGGCGTAGCAGCGCCGACGGTCCAAATGGAGGGTGGTGCGATGTCTGCGGACAAATATGTCATTCCAACTCATCTGGATGATCCAGAACTGATCGGGCTGTGGACCCTGGATGAGTTCCTCGCGATGGTGATTCCGTTCACCTGGGGGATCCTGTCTCAGCATATCCTTATCGGCATTTTGCTCGCTGGAGCAGGCTGGTGGGGCTTGAAGCGCGCTAAGGCGGGACGGGCGGCATCCTGGCTGCTGCACATGGCCTATTGGCACCTTCCGGCCGGGTTCACCGGCATGAAGGCGACACCGCCCTCCTACCTTCGACTGATGGCCGGCTGACATGGAGATCGCCAACAGCCACGCGCAAAGCCAGCGCGTTCTCAAGCAGCGCAACCTCCTCGTCGCCATCGCCGGCGTGCTCGCAGCGATTACCGCCATCCTCTTCCTGATGGTAGCGACCCGCGATCGGGAGATCGTCCTGCAGCCGATCCTGCGGTCGCCGCTCACAGTCAGCAGCGCCGGGGTCAGCCGCGAGTATCTGGAGATGGTCACGCGCGACGCCGCGGTGCTGACCCTCGATCGATCGCCGAGCAACCTGGAATACTGGATGAAGTCGGTTCTCGATATCACGGCGCCAAGCGCACAGGGGCGGCTCAAGGCGGACCTTCTCAAGATCGTCAACGAGCAGCGCGGATCCTCGATCGCGCAGTTCTTCGCGATCCAGTCGATGAAGCTCGATCCGGACAATCTGACCTCGGACGTGACGGGCGACCTGCACACGATCGTAGGGAGCAAGGTCATCTCCAAGGACCGCCGGACCTTCCGCTTCAAATGGAAATATTCGGGCGTCTCGCTGCAGCTCGTCGGCTTCGGGATGGTGTCCAAAGCCGAGGAAGGAGATCAATGATGAGTGCTATCGCCATCGGCAGCACGGCTGCCGGCGCCGCCTTGTGCTCCCGATATTATTGCCACGCCAGCCGTTTCATCGGCGCGGGACTGGTCGCGGCCGGCCTGCTTCTGATCGCCGAGCCCGCCTGGGCGGACCAGACCATCATGGCGTCGGACAGCAGCCAGGTCGACTGCCAGGCGTCGGCCAAGGACCTGACCCGCATCAGCCTCGTCGAGGACGAGTTCGCCAGTGTCTCGAAGATCTCCACCGGCAATCCGACGGACGATTTCAGCGTCGTCAACGAACCGGTGCGCGGCGACATCTACCTGTCGGTACCCGAGGGTTTCGGGCGGTCCGCGCTCTCCTTCTTCGGCACGACCAAGCGCGGCTATGTCTACAAGTTCGTTTGCCGCATTGGCGGCGAGCAGGCCGCGCAGGTCTTCATTTCCAATCCGGCGATCGCGAAAGATCGCTCGGGTGAGGCGGTCGCCGCCACAATCAAGGCCGGCCCCCAGGACGCAGCCGTCGAACTCGTACAGGCGATGTATTCCAACAGCATCGTCGATGGCTACGAGATGCGGCAGCGCACTTTGCGCCCGGTCTTCGTCGGCGGGCTCAAGGTCCAGATGATCGCGGAATATCGGGGGCAGGAGCTCACCGGCAAGGTTCTGCGCATCGAGAATATGAGCAACGCGCCGATCGCGCTGAACGAAGGCGCGGTCGCGCCGCGCAGCGCGCTCGCCGTCTCCATCGCCGAGCCGATGCTCGCGCCCGGCAAGGTCACCACGGCCTATCTCGTCTCGCAGATCGGGAGGTAGTCATATGGCACTCGCGGATATCTTCTCGCGCACCCGTCGCACCCTGGACGGTCCCGATGAAGAAACAGAAACTGTTTCACCGGTAACCGGCGAAATCGGCAGAAACGAGGCGACCCGCAAGAAGCAGCGGTTGCTGCTCGCGGGCGTTGCCGGCGCGGGGCTGGTGCTCTCGTCCTTCTGGATCTTCGGGGGCAACGACAAGGACGCGGCCGAAGACGACGACGGCGAAAAGGTCGAGGTGTCGACCAAGGATCTCGTGAACCGCAACCTCTCCCAACAGGAGTGGATGGGGATGTCCGAGAACCAGTTCCAGTCGATGGAAAACCAGCTGAAGTCGGTGAATGCGCAGCAAAACCGCGTCGACGCGCTGGCAGCCCAGGTCGAGGCGCTGAAGGGGCAGAACCAGGCCCTTCAGGCCGATGGCCAGCGGGTCTTCTCCGCCTACCAGGCCGAGAACGAACGACTCAAGCGCGAGGCGGCCCAGCAGCGGGCGGCACCGCCGCCCCAACCAGGTCCAGCCGCGCTTTACGGTCCGGGCGGGACCCAGGCCTATCGGCGGCCCGATGGCACGCCGGGGGCGGCCGGGCCCGCCGGCGCGCCGATGGGCGGCGCGGAGGTCAAGATGGTGAACTTCCAGACCACCGAGACCGGCAATGCCTCGCGCGTCGCCAAGGGCAACACGGTCTATACCGACAGCGTCAATTACCTGCCGCCCAACAGCTTCGCATCCGCCAAGGTGATCGTCGGCGTCGATGCCAGTGCCGGCGTCAACAGCCAGTCCGACCCGCTTCCGGTCGTGCTGCGCGTGACAGGCCCTGCACGCAGCGTCTTCCAGAACGGGCGCCTGCTCACCACGAAGATCGAGGGCTGCCTCATCAACGGAGCGGCGCGCGGCGACCTTTCGGCCGAGAAAGTCTACGTCAAACTGCAGAAGATGACCTGTCCGCAGCCCGGCGGCCGCTACGCGGTCTCGGAGGTCAAGGGCTTCATCGCCTTCGGCGGCAAGACCGGGGTGCGCGGCCGGGTGGTCTCGCGCGAAGGCGGGCTGGTGACGCAGGCCTTCATCGCCGGCCTCTTCGGGGGCTTTGGCCGCGGCTTCTCCGCAAACGCCAATTCGGTGTTCCAGGGCACCAACATCACCACAAACGGCAAGCGCGACAAACTCTCGGCGGGCGAGATCCTGGAGGGTGGCTTCGGGGAAGGCGTCGCCCAGACCGGCGACATGGTCTCGAAATATCTGATCGAGCGCGCCGAACAATATCAGCCGGTGATCGAGATGCCGACTGGCATCGATGTCGAAATCGTCTTTCTGGAGGGTGTCTATGTCCGTAACTGATCGCCTTCGCGCCGCTGTTGCGCGTACGCCCTGGAGCTATGGCCTCATCGCCCTGCCGGTGGTGGGACTGGGCGCCGCCGCCATCGCTGCCGCTGCCGCTGCCGTTCCGACCGAAGACAGCCAGGTCGCGGGCCTGCTCAAGGCCCGGCTGCCCAAGACCGAGATCAGCGCGGTTAACTGCGCCAAGGTCGCAGGGCTGTGCGAAGTGACAGCCGGCGCCAACCTCTTCTATGTCGATCGCGGCGCCCGCTATCTGGTCATCGGCCGGGTATACGACATGGAAACGCGGCAGGACGTGACCGCCGCACGCCTCCTGGAGATGAACCCCGACATGCTGGTCGGCGGCGCCGCCAAGGCCAATGCGACGGCCGCGCTCGGCGGCGAGGCGGACGTTTCTCCCGTCGCACCCACCGCCGGCGCGCGCCGTGTCTCCGTGCCGGTGCGGCCGGCCACGCTGTCGCTCGCGGGGCTGCCCCGCGACGGAGCGATCGTCTGGGGCAACAAGGCATCGAGCCAGTCGGTCACGGTCTTTACCGATTTTCGCTGCGGCTACTGCCGCGCGCTTACTAGCGTGCTGCGCAGCATGGACGTCAAGGTCATCGAACGGCCCATTTCGGTCCTGGGCAGCCGGGATCTGGCCGACCGCGTCTATTGCGCCAGGAACCGGGAAGAGGCGCTCCACGCCGCCTATTCCGGCGCGCCGTTCGAAAGCGAGGGCAAATGCGACACGCGTGGCCTCGACGCCAACGAGCAGTTCGCCCGCAGCCATGGCCTGAGCGGGACCCCGGTCATCGTCCGTAGCGATGGCGCCATGCTTGAGGGCTACCGGCCCAAGGACGTGCTGGAAGCATGGCTGAAGGGAGCCAAGTCGTGAAGGGCCGCGCCACTCGCTGGCATGCTGGCCTGGCGCTCGCCGTCCTGCCACTCATGGGGGGCTGCGCATCGTTCGGCAGCAATATCGCGGGGAGTTTTTCCTGCCCTGCGCCGGACGGAATTTGCGCGCCGTCGTCATCGATCGACGACCGGGCACTGGCCCTCATCACGGCTGAAGCGCCGGACGCCGTGCCGTCACGGGCGGGACCCTATCGCGATCCCGACATGGGAGCGGGAAAAGGCGCCCGGACGGCGGTGGCAAGCACGCGGCGCATGCCTGTGTCGATCGGAGAGGCGGGCCGCACGCGTGAGAAAGTGCTGCGGATCGTCTTCCAGCCTTATATCGACGAGCGCGGCCGGCTGCACGAGGCGAGTGCCGTCCATGCCGTGGTTGCGCAGGGCGAGTGGCAGCAGCAGGCTATCGCGGACGCGTCTGGCCTGTCCTCCCGCAATGAGCGCGCCGCGGCCTATGCGGGCGAGACGCTCGCCGACGCGGTCGATCGGACCGAGACGGAGCGCTTCTCCCCCGCCGAAGGCCTGCCTGACCCGGCGGCTGTCGCTGCCGCGCGGGCGCGTGCGACGGCAGATCCGGTTGCCAGCATCAAGAGCGCTGTCGCGGCCCGGCTTTCGCCAAGGCCCGATGCGCGGGCGCGGCGCAAGGTCGCAGCGACGCCCCCGCAACCCGTCAGCGCTGCGGCCCCGTCCGCCGAACCGACTGCTCCTCCCGCGGCAGCGGCTGCACCGCCGACACGCGCGGTCCCGTCCGCTCCGCAGGCTGCGGCAGTCCCTGGCGCTCCCGCCAAGACGACCGCCGGCGCGGAAGCGGCGGCGCGGGTGAAAGCCGATAGCCGGTACCAGGCGGTGGCGTCGCAGGCACAGGATGGTGCGCGGGCAGCGGCCACGGGCGCGCAGGCGCCCGACTTGCGGCCGGTGCTCAAGCCCACGGTGAATTCGGCCGCATTCCCCGGCGCCGTCGCGGAGGAGAACTGACATGGCGAAAGGCGGCTTTTTCGACAGCATGCTCTCGGGGCTCTTCGGCGATGCGGCGCGTCCCGATGATGACCGGCCCGCGCTCGGCGTTCCCATGCTGGCGCACTGGCTGCCCTATCGCAGCTACGATCCCAAGACGGGGATCTTCTACAACAGCGCCTCGCGCGGTTTCGTGATCGAGGCCGCTCCAATGGTGGGCGCTGACGAGCGCACCGCGGAGATCATCACGCAGTTCCTGTCCGAAGGCATTCCCGCGCCGGGCTGCATCCAGTTCCATCAGTGGATGAGCCCGCGCGTGGGGGAGGCGCTGAGCAAATGGTATCTGCCGCGCTACGCCGCACGCGGCGTCTACGAACGGATGGCCAAGCACCGGGTCGATTTCCTCAGCGACGGCGTATGGCAGTCGCTCTCGAAGGACGCGCCCTTTTGCCTGCGCCATCACCGCGTGGCGATCTCCTATTCGACGCCCGAGAGTTCGTCGGTGTCCGATGACGACATCGTCTCGGTCATGGAGGGCCTCGTCTCCGCGCTGGCTTCGGTGGGGGTCACCACCCGGCGCATGGATCCGGTCGCGCTGATCGCCTGGATCGACGACATCACCTCACCGACCACGGCTGCCGGCGAGGACGTCGTCAGCTACAATCCCTTCGATCCCATCGCCGACCAGGCCATTCGCCGCGACATCGAGCTCCGGGTCGAACCCGACCGGATGCTGCTGCGCACCGAGCGGTTCCGACCGACCGGCAAGGTCCACGAAGGGGCCCCGGAGATCGGCGAAATCTATCCCGATGTCTTCGACGTGCGCTCCTTCTCGGTGCGCAACCTGCCCAATCGCTGGGCGCCCTGGGACATGGCGAAGCTGGTGGGCGACATGTTCACCGACAAGCTGCGCATGCCGTGCCCGGTCGCGACGAACCTGTGCGTTGAATATCCGGACACCCAAGCCTCGTCGAACAAGGCGAGTTTCAAGTTCATGCGGACGACGAGTCTCGCCGATTCCAAGTCCGCGCGTTTCCTGCCGCAACTGCGCGACCAGAGCCAGGAGTGGCGCTTCGTCAACGACGAGATCCGGCAGGGCCGCAAGCTCGTGCGGGTGTTCTTTTCGGTCACGTCCTTCTCGCCCAAGGGGCGCGGCGACGCCAACGAACGCGTTCTCAAATCTGTCTACCGAGCAGCGGGCTGGGACCTGCTCGACGACCGCTACCTGCAGGTGATGGGCCTGCTCTGCGCCATGCCCATGACGATGGCCAACGGCCTGTCGCGCGATCTCGAGCGGATGAAGCGCATGCGCACGCTGCTTACCACCACCGCCGCCAATCTCGCGCCGCTGCAGGGCGAATATCTGGGCGGCCATGTGCCGCATCTCCTGATGGTGGGACGGCGCGGCCAGCCTTTCTTCTGGTCACCCTTCGAAAACGCGGCGGGCAACCATAATGTCGCGGTCTTCGGCAAATCGGGTTCGGGCAAGTCGGTGGCCTTGCAGGAGCTGTGCGCCTCGCTGTGCGGCGCTGGCGCGAAGGTGGTCGTGATCGACGACGGCCGATCCTTCGAGCATTCGGCCAAATTGCAGGGCGGCGCCTTCGTCGAGTTCACCATGAGCTCTGGCTTCTGCCTCAATCCCTTCTCGATGATCGACGAGGCCCAGGCGGCGGAGGACGAGGACTATCTGCTCGACTGCATGGCGATGCTTAAGGCCATCGTGAACCAGATGTCGCGCCACATCGACCGTCTCAACGATACCGAGCGCGGCCTCATCGATGGCGCGGTCAACACGGTTTGGGAGGCGCACGGCCGAAGAGGATCGATCGACCTTGTGATCGAGGCGCTCGATGCAACCGGCAACGCGCTCGCGCACGATCTCAGTATTGCTATGCGCCCCTTCTCGGCGGCGGGCACCTACGGCCGGTTCTTCCAGGGGGAAGTCAGCTTCGAACTGAAGGCGCAGCTCACCGTCTTCGAGCTCTCGGATCTCTCGGCGCGCGAAGAACTGCGCAGCGTGGTCCTCACCGCCATCATGTTCATGTCGCAGCAGGTGATGCGCAAGGTCGATCGCGCAATCCCCAAGGCACTGCTGCTGGATGAAGCCTGGCAGCTGCTGCGCGGCGGGGCCATGGCCGACTTCATCGAGACCTATGCGCGCACCTGCCGCAAATATGGCGCCTCGCTCGTCACCGCCACGCAGTCGCTCAACGACTATTATAAGTCGGCGGGGTCAATCGCAGCGCTGGAGAACAGCGACTGGTTCGTCATTCTGCAGCAGAAGCCGGAAACGATAGCCGATTTCAAGAAGCATGATCGCTTCGAGATGGACGATTATACCGATGCGCTGCTGCGCTCCTTGAAGCGCAACGGCTTCGAATATTCGGACATCATGATCAAGGGACCCGAGACGCTGGCGGTTGGTCGCCTGGTTCTGGATCCCTATTCGGCCACATTGTTTTCCTCGAGCCCGCAGACCTTCGCCCGGATCGAGGCGCTGATCGGCGAGGGTCTCAGCATGGACGAGGCGATCGAGCGCATCGCCTTTCCCGACAATCCCGAGAAATGGGCGGCGAATGCGGAGAGTGATCCCGACGTCGCAATCGCTGCGGAGTAGGTCCAGTGGCATCCATCCCGAGCGAAGAGACGCTTAAGCCAAGCCCACCGGCGGCGACTACCCCGTGCATCCGGCTCGACTTGCGCACGATCCTCTATTGGTATCTCCACCTTTTCGGCTTCACCCTGTCGTCGCTGCTGATCAGCTGGGGATTGTTCTTCCTCTTCTTCCTGGCGATCGGCGGCTTCTCGATCGACGGCATGATGCACCAGCTGGCCAATATGGCGAGCCGCTACGTCGCCGCGGACCCAGCGCGCATCGCATCGTTCAAGCAGGTGCTGGCCTGCGCGCAGCTTCTCCTGGCCGGCGCGATCATCGTGCTGCGCCGACATCTCATCATTCCGCGTCATGTGTCTGAAGGGAACCGTTCCCATGGCTGAGCAGGCTGAACTCGATCTTCCTCCCGTCCCCGCGCCGTCTGGCAAAGCCACGCGCTCGCGCCGCCGGACCCTATTCGCAGGATTGACCCGCTGGCAGATGCTGGGCGGGCTCCTGCTGCTCGCGGCGCTCGTCTGGGCGATGTGGGTGACCCGGCAGGTGAGTGCCCGGCCCGATCATATCGTCTCGGTCAAGCTCTCCGAACTGGTCGGAGAATATGTCGAGGCGCAGCGCTACTCGGCATCGCCACCTGAGCGGGTCAAGGCCGAGATGCAGGCCTTCATGGCATCGCTCGACAAGGAGCTTGCGCGTCGCAGCGCCCATGGCGACGTCATCCTCGTCGGCGAGGCTGTGCTCAGCAAGAATGTCGATGACATTACGGAAACGGTGAAGAAGGCAGTCTACGCCTCGGGCGTGCCGATACCCAAGCGGATAACGGCCGAGGAGCTGCAGCGCCTGCAGCAAATGAGCCTGCAGGCCGCGCCCGAGATGCCCGTGCCGCAGGATCCGCGGACGGCCGCGCCGGCGAGCGCCGCACAAGCCACTGCCCAACCGGTTCCATCCGTCCTGCCCCCGGCCGTTGGTGCCCAGGGAGCCACCGTGTCGAGCTTTGGAGCGCCCGATGTCGGCCCTGCTCAGTGACAAGGGCGAAACCCCGATGGTGCCGGCGCACCCCGCGCCGGCCTGGCGACCGCGCAAGCATCTCTGGGCGGCGCTGGGGCTCCTGTCGGTCGGCACAGTGGTTCTGGGCGCGATCGCGGATTGGCGCGATCGTCATGCCTTCCTCATCAACACGAGCGAGTCCCTGCCGAACTGGGCGTTCCTCATCGATCGGGGCCGACTGCCGGGCCGCGGTGACTATGTCTTCTTCGACCCGCCCGCGACCGCTCTCGTGCATCGCCATTTCGGAGCGCGGCCCGCTATGTTCGGCAAGCTGGTTTATGGTCTCCCCGGCGATGTCGTTTCCCATAGCGGGAACGACGTCCTGATCGGCGGGCGCATGGTGGCGCGCATGAAGCGAGCCTCGCGCCTGGGCGAGCTGTTGACGCCCGGCGCGACCGGGCCGGTCCCGGCGGGCTGCTATTTTGTCGGGACGCCGCACAA
The DNA here is from genome assembly GCF_003967075.1 of Sphingobium amiense. NCBI lineage: Bacteria > Pseudomonadati > Pseudomonadota > Alphaproteobacteria > Sphingomonadales > Sphingobiaceae > Sphingobium > Sphingobium amiense. The sequence continues at coordinate 83,390 of NZ_AP018665.1, read as the reverse complement.
GGACGGGTTCGACAGCCGCTATGCCGACATCGGATTCGTCTGCGCGCGCCAGATTATCGGGACCGGGGAGCCGCTACTATGAGGCGCACCATCCTGCTGGCGGCGACGACCGCATGCCTTGGCGGCACGACCCTGCTTCTCGCCGGCTCCGCCAGCGAGGCGCGCGACTATGGAACGGCAGGGCAGGCCTTTCCGATCATCGAGCCTGACCTGCTCGCGACGATCGAGGCGCGGCTGCGCCGTGCCGAAGCGAGCGGCGAACTGGCGCGAACCAACGCGCTTTTCGCCAAGCGGGTCGAGGCCAAGGTGCGGCGGCCAGATCCCGTGGCCGGTATCTCGCCGGCCCAGGAGACGCGCAGCTGGGATTTCGATCCCTCGGTTCGCATCGACCATGATGTCCGCGACCAGAAGGGAAATATGATCGCAAAGGCGGGTCAGAAGGTGAACCCGCTCGATTTCGTCGGCATTCATCAGGATCTTGTCTTCGTCGATGGGGATAATGCCGAGCAGCTGGCTTGGGCTTGCGGCAAATATAGCGACATGAAGGCGAAGATCATCTTCGTGAAGGGATCGCCGATCGAGGCGATGTCGCAGCGCAAGCGGCGCTTCTATTTCGACCAGGAGGGCAAGCTCACTGGCCGCTTCGGCATCGAGCACACGCCCGCCGTCGTCAGCCAGGCGGGCCGCGTGATGCGGGTCACCGAACATGCGCTCAAGGGGAGGGCGGGCTGATGCCCTTGTGGCTCGACCTCCTGCGCACGCCGATGGCCGCGCCCGAGACAAGCGACCTGCGCCGCATGCGCCGGACGTGGCAGGCGTTGTGCATCCTTCTCGCGCTAGTGGTCGGGGGGGTCGGCCCGCTGCGCCAATGGGTCGGCCGCCCGGCCGTCGCGGCGGTGGCCCTCGCGCTGCTCGTCGGCACGGCGCTCTACACAGCGCTGTATCTGGCTCGCAAGCAGCGCGCTGACACAGCCTATCTCGATCAATTGGGAGAGCGAGAATGACGCGCGGTCTTCGATCCCTGCTCGGCGCTGTGTCGCTTCTCCTGACGCTGGTGCTTTTTGCGGCGCCAGCGCAAGCGGCCGGACCGACCTGCAACGGCAAGTTCGTCAATCCGATCACCGACGTCTGCTGGTCGTGCCTCTTTCCCCTGTCGGTGGGCGGCCTCAAGATCTGGCCGAGCGGCCGGCCCGATACCAGCAATCCCGCCTCGCCGGTCTGCGCCTGCGCGGATCCGTTGCCGCGCATTGGCATTGCCGTCGGTTTCTGGGAGCCGGCTCGCCTGGCCGATGTGACGATGAAGCCGTGGTGCTTCCCCAACCTGGGCGGTATTCGCATCGCCCCCGGGTTCGATATCGGACAGGGCTATCTCGCCGGTCCCTCGATGGTCGGCGGGCGGTCGCAAAGCACGGCCAAGTGGCATGTGCACTGGTATGTGTATCCGCTGCTCTATTGGATGGAGATCCTCACCGACTTCGTCTGCTTCGAGCAGGCGAGCTTCGACATCGCCTATATGACCGAGATCGATCCGCTCTGGCAGGACGATGCCCTCACCACGCTGATCAACCCCGAAGCGATCATCTTCGCCAATCCGATTGCTCAGGCCGCCTGCGCGGGTGACTGCATTGCCGGAACGGTGAACCTACCGCTCGATCCGCTCTTCTGGTGCGCGGGCTGCCAGGGTTCGATGTACCCGCTCAACGGCAATGTCCCGGCCTCGATCGGCCATGTGCAGTCGTCGCGGCTGGCGGTCTCCCGCTTCGCCTACAAGATGCACCGCGAGGCGCTGGCCTGGGGGACGATGGGCTCGAAGGGCCTGTGCAAGAAGTACCTCATGCCGATCATGCGCAAGCAGCAATATCGCTTCCAGATGGTCAATCCGATCCCGACCGTGAGCGGGAGGTTCGCCTGCTCCGCAATCGGGGCTTCCACGATGCCGCCCGATGCGGGTCGCGCCTATCCCGCCGGCGGCGAGGACATGGGCTACCTCGTCTGGCGCAAGCGCAACTGTTGTGTCCTGTAGGGAGGGGTCGATGCGTTTCGCTGCCTGGGGCGTTACCGCCCTGCTTGCTACCGCCGGTGTATCGGCGCTGCTCGCTCAGACCGTCGATGGTCTCGACGTGCAGGCCATCAAGAAGCGCTCGGCCGATCTCGCCGCGGATGCCGAAGCCTTCGTGAACCACGTCAAGGATCGCGGCGACCAGTTCCGCGAGGAAGCCGTCGCGGTGCGTGAAGCCGGCACCGAAAACATGCGGCAGGTCGCGGCCAAGGATCTGCCCAAGGGGCCCGACGGCGCGATCGACTTCGATGAGATCGTGCAAGGCGCCGCCGGCAATGCCAGCGTCAAGAGCGGCGAGGCGCCGCAATTCATCGTCTTCGCCAGTCTCTCGATGCCGCCGCAGTCCCTGAAGCCGCTTATTCGCGATACGGCGCGCGCTGGCGGCGTCGTGGTGTTCCGCGGCTTTCCGAACAATAGCATGAAGGAGTTTTCGGCTCGGCTCGGGCAGATCGTCGAGCGCCAGGACGAATTCGCCAATGTCGGCATCGATCCGCGACTGTTCCGAGCTTTCAATGTGCAGGCGGTCCCGACCTATGTTGCCGTGTCGTCCGATTTCGACCTGTGCGCCGGCTTCTCCTGCCAGACAAAGGTGCCGCCCTATGACCGCATGACGGGCAATGTCACCGTGGAATATGCGCTCAGCAGCTTTGCCGACGGCAATGGTCCGGGCGCCCGGGTCGCCGCCGTTGGCCTCTCGAATATGCGGGCGCAGCGCTGATGCGCCTCGCGATCGCAATCAGTCTGGCGGTCCTGGCCGGGGCCAGCTTCCCCGCACAGGCGCAGACCACGCTGGAGGAAGCGCGCGAGCAGGGAAAGGCGATGGGAACTGCGGCCAAAGCCAATCCGGTCCTGGTGCCCAGCGACAACGCGCAGGCCGAAGCCGTGCCGGGGTTCTCGGGGACAACCCTCCCGCAGGGCAGCTATTTCGATGATCCGGACAAGCTGATCAACGATGCCCAGGCGCTTAAGTCGAGTAGCGAGCAGTATCAGATCACGACCGACAGCAGCCATGTGCGCCCGACCTTCAGCAATGCCGAGATTCTTTCGACGACCAATCGCGCGACCACCATTGAGGAGGATCCCTCCACCTATCTGGCGGGCGAGGCTTATGGCGGGACGAGCGGAAGCTGCACCGCGCTTCCGCCCGGATCGGGCACGAGCGGCTATTATGAAGCGAGTTGCAACGCGGGCGCCAAGGTAACGACCAACGCCCGCAGCTGCACCGTCAATCTGGATGTGCGCACCGATAAGCGGACGATCTACACCTATTATACCGGCCGTTTGAGTTTCCTGCCGAGCGATGGCGGCCCCTATCCGGCCCGTGCCGCGTTCGACGATGAAATCGCCTCGGGGGTCTGCTGGGAAAGCCGACCCATCGACTATTGCGACAACATGGCGGCCTATGGCTACACGGCGGCCGACACCTGCAAGAGCCTGGGCCACACGGCCGTTGAGGTGAAGTGCAGCGCTGAAGCGCAAGGGATTACGGAGGGCGCCTATCACCCTGGCACGGTGATTTCGACCGGCAACTACTGGCTGACCAGGCAGGAGGAACCGGCGGTTCCCGTCATCACCCGCAACGAGGGTCTCTGCGCAGCCTATGCCAGCGACAGCAACTGCACGCTGGAATCGGAGATCTGCACGGCAAGCGATCCGGTTACCCGGATCGTCGATGGTGTCCCTGTCACGCAGCCGTGCTGGGCGTGGCAGCGCAGCTACCAGTGCCACACCATTTCGTCGGCTAACGACTGCTCAGAACTGGAAGCCAATGGCAGTTGCACCTACCAACGCACCGAATGCTTGGACGAGGATCCTGACGGCGGACCCTGCAAGGTCCAGGAGAAGATCTATCGTTGCCCGACGGCGTCGGGCACCTCGGCCGACGCCCCACAATATATCTGCGGCGATGACGTCTATTGCATCAACGGCGACTGCGAGCCGATCGAACGGCAGGCCTCGACCGAATTCAAGGATGCGCTGGTGGCGCTGCACTCGATCGACCAGGCCGGCAAGGAGTTCGACGAGACCAATTACCGGGTCTTTTCTGGCGTACGCGAGACTTGTCACAAGCCGGTATTTGGCCTCATCAACTGCTGTGCCGGCAAGGTTTCGGGATTGGTGCCGGTAGCGGCGGGCGCCGCCGCTCTGGCCGGCGGGCCGGCCGCGATCGCGGCCTTCGCCACGCCGTTCCTCGTCTTGTTCGCCTGTTCTCAGGACGAGATGAGGCTCGATATCAAGGACCGGATGGGCTTTTGCCACAATCTGGGCACCTACTGCTCATCGAGTTTCCTGGGCATCTGCAAGACCAAGCGCACGGCCTATTGTTGCTTTGAAAGCAAGCTTTCGCGGATTCTCCAGGAGCAGGGCCGCGTGCAGTTGGGAAAGCCCTGGGGGGCGCCCAAGAAGGAGCAGTGCCAGGGTTTCACGATCGAGGAGTTCGCCTCGCTCGACCTCTCGGTGATGGATTTCACCGAAATCTATTCGGACTTCCTGGATGCAGCAAAGCTTCCCGACGAAGTCCAGACGATGACGGACATTCAGTCGAAGATACAGGATTACTATGATCTCCACGGCAAATGATCCGGGGCTACCCCGCGATGCCGGGGACGAAAGCGCGATGACGGTTCTCGAGCTGTCGATCTTCGTCTGCGCCTTCCGCGCCCGCACGCCCATCCGAGCAAGCGAGATCTTCGCGGTCATGCATGGCTGGTTCGGCGACATGCCCGCCGATCAGGTCGCGCTGCTGGTCCCCGGCATGGTGAGCCGTGGCTGGCTGACGCCGGTCGGCGAGGCCGTGAAGGCGAGCGAGCAGGGCCGCCGCGCAGCGCGACCGCTCGTGGAGGGAATTATCCGGATGCTCGATCAAGGCACCCGGCTCATCGACGTGGCGCTGATGATGTCGGTGCTGCGCCTTACCAGGGGAGAACTGGACAATGGCCCTGCCGATAATTGATTCCGTCATCTTCGCCTTGGTGCTGACGCTGACAGGCCCAGGCGCACAGCCGCCGCCCGAGCCTGCGACGGCGAGAAGTTCGCCGTGCCGCGCAGCGAGGGACGCCGGCCCGTCCGATTGCTGCGTCCACCCCCGGGCGCTCGACCTGACCGCCGCCCGCCCTTCCGCGCCTCACTTTGCCGCTGCGCCACAGCCGCAGGAAAGGATCCCGAGCCATGTCGAAGTTCACTAGGATTTGCGCAGTGGTTCTGGCGCTGATGCCCATGACTGTTAACGCGCAGGAGGCCGGGGCAAGCCGCGACACGATCGACGGGCAATCGCCCGACGACTTCTATTGTGGCGAGCGCCGCCTGGGGCAATGGTTCTATTGCTCGAAACCCAAGCCGCGCGAGACCCGCCCAGCGTCGCCGCAGGCGCCCGAGCCATCGGCTGCCGAACGCATGGCCGCGATCGCAAAGGAGCTCGATGAGCTCAAGGCCCGCGCGATCCTTGACCCCTCCGAAGAGAATGTCATCGCCTATGTGCGCTTCCAGCGCGAGCAGCTCGACCGGGCCTCGACTTTCGCGGATACGTGGCAGCGCGCTCTCTGGCAGCATCCCGACATCGACTACACGCTGCAACGCCCGGTTTCGACGGTCGGCAAACGAGCCTGGCTCGACAATCGCAAGGCGGATCGGGATGCCGTCCTGACGAGCCTCAGCCAGCGCTACGGGCTCTTCTATTTCTATGCGCAAAGCTGCGGCGCCTGCGAGCTCTTCGCGCCGATCCTGCGCTCGGTCGCCGACAGCCATCGGATGGCGGTCATGGCGATTTCGATGGACGGCGGCCCAAACAAGGAATTTCCCAACTATGTCGTCGACACGGGCCAGCGTGCCCGCATGGGACTGACCGGCAACGAGACGCCGGCGCTGGTCCTGTTCGACACCCAGACGAAGCGGACGATCCCGGTCGGGTACGGCATCCTCAGCGCCGATGAGATCATGGACCGGATCTTCATGCTCACCAACACCAAGGTGGGGAGTGACTACTGATGGCACGCAAGAGTTCCGGACGGGCACGGGCGGCGATCCGGCGCCTCGGTCATGGCGCCGCCTTATTGGCGGCATCGCATTTCGCGCTGGTGGGCGTTGCCCATGCCGATGTGGCGGGCCAGATGAACAGCTTCTTCAACGACGCGGGCGGTGCGGCCAATGTGACGGGCCCAAGCGCCTTCCAGGGCCAGTCGGCCGGCTACTATTCGATGGGCAATGTCTGGACGCGCTTCCCGCAAAAGTCGGTGTCGCCGTTCAACCTGCAGTTGCCAAGCGCTCGAGCAGGCTGCGGCGGCATCGACCTCTTTTCGGGGTCCTTCTCATTCATCAACGCCTCCGAGATCGTGGCGATGCTCAAGGCCACCGCCAACAATGCGCTCGGCTTTGCTTTCAAGCTCGCGATTGACTCCGTCTCTCCGGAAATCGGCAAGGTGATGGACGAGTTCAGCCAGAAGGCTCAGCTCCTCAACCAGATGAACATCTCGAGCTGCGAGACCGCGCAGGCGCTGGTTGGCGGCATCTGGCCGCAGATGGACACCACCCGCTCGACCATTTGCGAAGCCATCGGCAACAGCCAGGGCATATTCTCGGACTGGGCCGCCTCACGGCAGGGCTGCAACAACGGCAACCAGCGCGATAACACGATCGCCGGAAACAGCGATGCGTCGATGAAGGACCAACTTGTTGGCGAGCCGCATAACTATACCTGGGAGGCCTTGAAGAAGGCAGGCAAGTTCGGCGCCTTCGACCAGAGCTTCTCCGAATTCATCATGACCCTGGTGGGTACGGTAATCACGAAGCCGTCGGACGATCCGAGTGTCGGCGGCAAGGTCGTGATGATCGGCCCGGCCGAAGACGCCGTGGTGACCGCGCTTCTGGATGGTACGGCCGATGCGCCGCCGGTGAAGCTCCTCAAATGCAATGACGAAAACTGCTACGAGGTCGGCGCGCAGACGCTGTCGGTGCCAGCATCGTCCGCGTTGCGTCCCCGGATCGAAGCGCTGATCCAGTCGATGAACGACAAGATCCGCAGCGATACGCCACTCGATGCCGCGGAAAAGCAGCTTCTGAACATCGCGACGGTGCCGATCTTCAAGATCCTGAGCGTCCAGGCTTATGCGCATTATTCGCTGTCGCCCGGCGAGATCCAGGCAATGTCGGAAATCGTCGCGGTCGACCTGCTCACCGCTATGCTCGACAATATGATGGACCGGGTCGAGCAAAGCCAGGTCCACTACCAGACCTTCGACCAGGCTACCGCGGCCCAGTGGAAGGCGCAGATCGCCGCGGCTCGGGCCAAATACGCGCAGCGCGACGTCAAGCTCAACAACAAGCTGCAGGTCACGATGCAGCTCATCAATCGCAGCATGATGCTGGAGTCCACCCTGCAGAATTCGATGACGCCGGGCATGGCTTCGGCGCTGACCTTCTCGCGCGGGCTGAGCTCGCAGGGGCTGAACTGAAGCCGGGGAACAGGCGATGCTAGAGGTCTTCACGGTCGGTGGCGGCGAATATCTGGTCAATACCTTCAATGCTGTAGCGGCCTGGTCGGGAGGCGGGGGCTATCGCGCGCTGCTCCGGGTCGTGATGGTCATGGGCCTCATCTATTCGCTTCTCGTTGTGGCCTTCACGCTCAACTACAAAGCGTGGATGAACTGGTTTCTCCAGGCCACGGCGATCTACCTGTGCCTCATGGTGCCGACCGTCGACATCAAGGTAACAGACAGGGTAAATCCGTCGCTCGCGCCGGCGACGATCGACAACGTACCGTTGGGACTGGGCGTGCTGGCGAGCTTCACCACGCAGATCGGCGATTGGATGACACGCACCGCCGAGACCGTGTTCGTGATGCCCGGCGAGCTCAATTACACGACCAACGGCATGGTTTATGGCGCGAGGCTGTTCGATGCGACGCGCAACTTCGTAATCCGCGACGCCGAGTTTGCGACCAATCTCGAGAAGCATTTCAAGAACTGTGTGTTCGGCGACGTCATGCTCAACCAGAAATCGCTGACCGAGCTGTCGAAGGCGCAGGATCTTTGGGCCGCGATTGGCCCGGGCTCGGAAGCACGCTCCCAGGAATGGCTGGAAAAGGACGGCAGCGGCGCGGTCACGAGCTATATCGTGACGTGCCGCCAGGCCTATGAAGGTCTTTCGGGTCAGTGGGCCAACATGATCGAGGCTAACACCCCGATCTGGGCGAAAGAGGTCTACCCCAAGCTCAGCAACGCGCTTGCTGCCGACAAGCTGAAGCATGATGTTCCTATTGTGAACCAGGCTTTCACGGGGTCGGGAAGCAGCTACGCCGACTATATGCGGCAGAACACTGCGATCAACGCATTCATGCAGGCGCGCAACTCCATGGCGGGTGGCACGGGGGCGGCGGCGATCGACACGTTCGCGCAGACCCGTGCCGACGTACAGGCCCGCAATACCTACAATTCGATTGCGCAACAGGCGATGGCCTGGGTGCCCATCCTCAACATCGTTCTGACAGTTGTGTTCTTTGCGATGTTCCCGGTCATCTTCCCGCTCTTCCTCATGCCGCAAACCGGGCTGAGCGCGCTCAAGGGCTACGCTGTCGGCTTCTTCTACCTGGCTGCCTGGGGCCCGCTTTACGTGATCTTGCATATGATCTGCATGACGCGCGCCGAGACCGCAGCGACCGGCATCGCCTCGGGCGGCGTTACGCTTGGCACGTTCGCGGGCATCGGCGCCGTGAACGGTGAGACTGCGACGATCGCAGGATTCATGCTGATGTCCGTCCCTTTCCTCGCGGCCGGACTGGCACGCGGCGCGATGTCTATCGCCGGCCAGTCCATGTCCATGCTCGCGCCCGCACAGAACGCCGCCGAAGCCGCTGCCCTCGAACAGACGACGGGCAACTATTCCTATGGGAATGTCAGCTGGGCGAATTCGACGTCCAACATGCAGCAGAGCGACCAGTGGACCAAGGCGCCGAGCTATATGGGCGGCGCGCCGATGACGAGTTGGCGCCAGGACAATGGCGCGCTGATCAATGGCTTTGGCAACGGGCAAGAGGTCTTCGATACGGGCGGCGCTATTTCGCGCCTAGCATTCACGCCGACAATGTCGTCGGGGGCCGTCGCCGAATGGCGCGAAATGGCAAACGAGGCGCACCGTCAGTCGCAGGCCTATGAAAACGCCGCAAACGACATTCTGACCTCAACCCATACCAATCGCAGCGCATTTGGAACCTCGACCGAGCGGTCGTCGGGATGGGATTCGAGCAGCGGCCGTCAGGCAAACACTTCGATCGAACAGTTCGACCGGAGAACGGGAAGCAGTTCCCAGGGGCTGGAAGACAGATCCTCGATCGGGCAGTCGCAGCGGGTGTCGAACGGTCATGATCGGAATGTCATAGCGGCGGATCAAATAAATGGAGCGCTGGGCGGGGGGCTCGGCGGCCCGACCGGGACCGGGGCGGGGACGCAAGGAGGTCGCGGAGGCCGCACGCTTCCAAGCATAAGTGGGTCCGTTTCGAAATCCGGTACACAACAGGATCAGCTACAGCATTCCACCGGACAAACCAATTCCACCGATAGCTCCAACACCGCTTCCAGTGGGGTACGCGACGAACATTCGAACGGCACCGGCGCGAGTTCTTCAGACGGTACCTACAGCCGGAGCGGCGTGTTCAGTCGCGCCTCGCAGACTTCGTCGGCTTCGGTGAGCACTGAAGACGCTCTTTCCCGTGCGCGTTCATATCAGGAGTCCGCGCGCAAGCTGGAGGAATTGTCCCAGCAGCTATCCCGCGACGCCAGCTGGGCCGAGAGCCACGGCATGCAGCTCAGCACGAACCTCAGCCAGGACCTCGCGAACTGGTACCGCGCACAGCAAGTTGCAAATCCTGGCCTGGACGCTCCGGAGATCTGGGCGACGGATCTTTCCGAGCATCAGCGCAGTGTCCGGGATGAGATGGTCCAGCGGTGGATGTCGGAGAAGCGTGAAGCGATCTACGAGGAAATTCGCGGAAGCCTGAACGAGCCGGATCTTGTTGACGTACACCGCACCCGCGTGTCGTCCGCAGCCGATGTCAGGGCGACTTATCATCCGCATGGTGCTGGCGGCATTCCGGCTGGGCCGGGTGCCGGTAATCCGGGCGCAGCCGCTGCCGTTATCTCATCAGGTAAAGCTTCGCTAGATGGAGATCGAGCATCTGCGCAGGCGGGCAGAGCGGCGAATTTAGAAGGAGCGGCCCGTGTCCAGTCGGAAGTCAACGAGGGACAAAATAAAGGGTTCTTCCTGGACCCCGAGCTCAGAAAGTGAGCGGTCGCCTACATCCAAAACCAATAGCCGAGTGCGACTGCCGCTACGGCATACGCCACGAGATAGGCAATCTTTCCCGACCGCGTGACATTCCCTTGCTCATCTGTCGCAGGTTCAATGAAGGGGATTTCCTCATAGACGACCCCAACCACCGGTCCGCCACTCAGATTCTTCGTCTGATTATACGTGTCGATATCAAACCGAGCATGCTGGCCCATGAGATCCTCCAAAGTCACCATGAATATACCGGCGAAACAGATTCAGGACAACCTCGCACAATTGAGACAATACCGTGATCAAAAGTGCGGCCTTAAAGCGGGGCAGCCCTGTAAATCAGGACCTCGACCTGTCGGGCAACCTGGCATTTATGTTCTCGTGGCTCCTCGTTTCAGCGTTAGGGCTGCTGCCGTTGTTCGACGAAACGCTCTCACGTGATCCCACACCTTCCGCGTCGGCACTGATCGTCTTTTTCGTCGCCGTTGGATCGGCCGCCGTGCTCAGGCGGCACTACAGCTGGGTCGGCGTCGTAATGCACGTCTTCAGCCAGATTTTCATGTGGCTGTCCGTGTTCTGCGTTTCGCTCGCGGGTGTCCTTTATACGACCGGATAGAGCGGGGCACAGGTCTTGAAACCCCGGAAACCGAAACACATTTTTCGGTTCGTGGGCCGGGCTTGTCGCGCTGAACGACAGGTCGGCGCACCGGGCGTGCTCGGTGTTGCGGTTCGCTATAAGCCTCTCGCTGCGCCCGCGCGATCTGTCGTCTTAATCGATGGAGAGAGCTATGGATTCATTGTTCAATCGGACGATGCCTTCGCAGCGCAGGGCAAGCCCCATCGACCGGGGCTTCGATGCCGGCCTGCGAAACCACATGATCGGCATCTATCGCAACATGGCGCTTGGTCTTGCCCTTACTGGTCTGGTCGCGTTTGGCGTCGCGTCCACGCCGGCCTTGTACGAGCCCATATTCGGCACGCCGCTAAAGTGGGTGGCGATCTTTGCGCCTCTGGCCTTCGTACTTCTGCTATCGTTCGGCCTACATCAGATGTCGGCCGCCATGGCCCGGACAGCCTATTTCGTCTTCGCCGGCGTCATGGGCATCTCGATGGCCAGCATCTTCCTAATGTTCACGGGTGAGAGCATTGCACTCGCCTTCTTTACGGCCGCGGCGGTGTTCGCGGCGATGAGCCTCTGGGGCTATACCACCGGCGCTGACCTGTCGCGTTGGGCCCCGATCGTGATGGTGGGTCTGCTCGCTGTCGTGGCGGCCAGCATCGTCAATCTGTTTCTGGGATCCTCGACGCTGCAGATGCTGTTCTCGATCGCGGGCATCGTGGTGTTCACCGGCCTGACGGCCTGGGATACGCAGCGTCTCAGGAACGAGTATTATGCCTATGCCGGGCAGGAAGAGGCAAGCAAACTCGCCATCGTTGGCGCACTCTCGCTCTATCTCAACCTGATCAACCTGTTCCAGTTGCTGCTGACCTTCATGGGTCAGCGGCGCGAGTAAAGGAGGACGGCACATGCACGATACCTCGCTCTGGCGCGGCGTTCCGCTGGTGGCGCAAAACTGGAAATGGATGATGGTTCGCGGTGTCCTGGCTCTGGCGCTGGGCATAGCGGCGCTGCTCTTCCCTGCGGGCGCACTCTTTGCCTTCACGATGCTGTTTGCCGCTTTTGCTGGCGTCGACGGCATCGCCTCACTGATTGCCGGGATACAGGGCGCCGCGCACAAGGAGGACCGGTGGATCGCCTTGGTCCTGCGCGGCGTGCTCGGACTTGTAGCAGCCGGCCTCTTCGTAGCCTTGCCGCTGGAATTCACCGTCAGCTACGCGTTGGCGACACTGGTTCTGGTTGCTGCCTGGGCGATAGCGGTCGGCTTGCTCGAGATCGTCGCGGCGGTTCGGCTGCGCAAGGAAATCCGCGGGGAAGTGCTCCTCGCCCTTTCCGGCACGATCACCGTCGGGCTAGGCGTCGCGATACTGGTCCTGCTTTATCTGCAGCCGATCGCCTCGATCCTGTCCGTCGCATGGCTTATCGGCGCCTGGGCCTTGCTCGGGGGCGGGCTGTTGATCAGCCTTGCCTGGCGGCTGCGGGCTTCGCGACAGGGCCACAAGGGACCTGATCCAGAGGCGGTGGCGGCGTAAAAGGAAGCGTGCGGCGACCCAAGTCGAAACTTGGGTTCGCCGCATCGATCCCGTGGGTGGCGCCGCAGGCGCGTTAGACCATCGCGGCTTCGATATAGAGAGCGGCATCCCTCACCGTCACGATCTTCTCGGCATCATCGTCCGGTATCTGGACATCGAAGCCTTCCTCGATCGCCATGACAAGCTCGACGACATCCAGACTGTCCGCACCCAAATCCTCCATGAAGCGGGATTCCGGCCTCACCTTGTCGGGATCGACACCCAGTTGCTGGGCAACCAGGTTTGCAACGCGCGTATCAGTATCAGTCATGTCTTTGCCCGCGGGCCATGCTGGCGGATGCCGCATGGCATTCTCTGTCCCTCTCTAGACGAAAGAGCCCCCAAACGTCACGCAGAGTCGCGGAAACTGGGGGGCTTCGAGAGGGCAAGCCACTCGCAAAGCCAAGGCCCGTTCTTCAGAGATTTGCGTCAGCATGTAGCGATGAGGGCACCGTCGGCATCGCGGCGGCAACTGTGACCCAGAACGATCAATTTCCCGTCGCGACGCGCGGTTGGTCCAGTGCCGGCGAAGCGATGTTGGCTTGGCCGGTCCCGATCAGATCGGCCGTCGGCATGCGATTATCGAGCACGAACGCCTGGATAATGGGCCATCGCGGACCGAACCACGCCTCGCCGTTTTCGATACCAATTGCGGCATCGCCTTTCAGGGTCGCCGAGCAGATGAAGGTTTCGGGCGGCAGGAACTCGCGCTCCATCGTGGAGAAGAAAGCGCGCACGGCGGGCATGGTCGGTTCGCGCGCATTACCGGCGACGACGATCCCGAGCCGATTGGTGCGCAGGCGCACGAGTGTGCCCACAGGATAAATGCCGATGCTGGAGATGAAGGCATCGAGCACGTGGGGATCGAAATGGCCCTCCCATTCGAGCATTTTCGCCAAGGCATCGGACGGCGTCCAGGGATCCTTGTAGGGGCGCCGGGAGGTTACCGCATCATAGACGTCGCACACCGCGCCCATGCGTGCATGAAGCGAGAGTTGCTCCGCGGTCAGACCGAACGGGTAGCCGGTGCCGTCGACGCGTTCGTGATGGTGCAGGCAGACATCGAGGGCGATGGGTGAGATGCCCTCGGTCATCAGCAGAAGCTCGTGCCCTTTTTGCGGATGCGCGCGGATGATCTCGAATTCGTCATTGTTCAGCGAGCCCGGCTTGTCGAGGACGGTGCCCGGAACGGACATCTTATACCGGAAGCTCATTATTCGGTTCGGATGCCCCCAGACGGGCTGGTGGGCAGCTATGTTCAAGCTGCAGCGCCAGGGGGATCGGCGGTGAAAAAGTGCTGGATCACCTCCCGCGCCAGGCGGGCGGGACGCAGGGTGGCCGCATCGATGCAGCACCAGCTCGACTTCACTTCGGCGAGCACCTCTTCGCCTCGGCGGATCACCGTATCGTAGAAGGCGCGGGCGCCCTGAACCTTTTCCAGCAGGACCGCGGCGATGACGCGGTCGTCGAGAAAGGTCGGACGCCGATAGGTGATCTCATGCTTGAGCGCGACCCAGAGATGGGCCGCGACGGCCTCCCTGGGTGCGAGCGAGCGCCAGTGATCGAGTACGGCATCCTGTACCCATTTGAGGTAGCTGGCATTGTTGACGTGACCCATGAAGTCGATGTCGGAGGGATCGATGCCTATCTCGAAAGCGTGGAGAATCGCGGTGGTCATGGTTCTTGTCATAGCACAAGCAGGCTGGAAGGCCGTTCCCTTATCGAGACGTTGGTGATCAAGCGTCGGCGGCGTGAAGTTCGACGCGCGGCCCGGCATTGCGGACGGAGAGATCGATGGCATCCTCGAACTGCACGAAATTCTCGGCGAACAGGCGCGCGAGCTTGGCCGCGGTTGCGTCATAGGCAGCCTTGTCCGCCCATGTTTCGCGCGGGTCGAGGATGGTGTCGTCGACATCGGGCGCGGCGACGGGAACCTGAAACCGAAAGATCGGGTCGATCCGGCAGGTGACGCCGTCGAGATTGCCATCGAGCGCGGCATTGAGAAGAGCGCGGGTCACCTTGATCGGCATGCGTTTGCCGGTGCCGTAGCTCCCGCCGGTCCAGCCCGTGTTGACGAGCCAGCATTTGACGTCACCTCGCGCGATGCGATCCTTGAGCAGATTGCCGTAGACGGACGGATGACGCGGCATGAACGGCGCGCCGAAGCAGGTGGAAAAGGTTGCGGTCGGTTCGGTCACGCCGATCTCGGTGCCTGCCACGCGCGCGGTGTAGCCCGAGAGGAAATGATACATGGCCTGCTCGGGCGTCAGCCGCGCAATTGAAGGCAGGACGCCGTAGGCATCGGCCGTCAGGAAGATGATGTTGCGGGGTACAGGCCCGAGATTGTCGGCCGACGCGTTGGGAATGAATTCGATCGGATAGGAGGCCCGGCTGTTTTCGGCGAGACTGTCATCATCCAGGTCGATGATCCGCGTTTCAGGATCGATCACCACATTTTCGAGGATCGTGCCGAAGCGGCGCGTAGTGGCGTAGATCTCGGGCTCCGCCTCGGCCGACAGACGGATCACCTTAGCATAGCAGCCGCCCTCGAAGTTGAAGATGGCGCTGTCCGACCAGCCATGCTCGTCGTCGCCGATCAGCGTGCGGCTCGCATCTGCCGACAAGGTCGTCTTGCCGGTCCCCGAAAGGCCGAAGAAGACGGCGGTGTCACCCTTGGGGCCAATGTTGGCCGAGCAATGCATCGGCATCACGCCTTTCTCGGGCAGCAAGTAATTGAGGAGACTGAAGACGGACTTCTTCATCTCGCCGGCATAGGCCGTACCGCCGATCAGAATGAGCTTCTGCGCGAAATTGACCGCGATCACGGTTTCGCTGCGGCAGCCATGGCGTTCAGGATCGGCCCGGAAGCTCGGCAGGTCGATGATCGTATATTCAGGCACGAACGTCGCGAGCTCATCGGTGCTGGGACGAACCAGCAGGGTCCGAACAAAGAGACTGTGCCAGGCGAGCTCGGTGTAGACCCGTACCGCAATGCGATGCTCGCTCTGCGAGCCCCCGAAGAGATCCTGAAGAAAGACGGTGTCCTTGGCGCCCAGCGCGCCCAGGAAGTCTTGCTTGAGCGCCGCGAAATGCTCGGGCGACATGGGAACATTGGTCTTGCCCCACCAGATCGCCGCCTCGGTCTCGCCATCCTGGACGATGAACTTGTCCTGCGCGGAACGGCCGGTGTGCTTGCCCGTTGCGACAACGAAGGCTCCGTCGCGCGAAAGCACGCCCTCTCCCCGGCGCGGCGCCTGCTCGATCAGGGGCGCGGTGCCCAGATTGCGATGCAGCGTGCTGGAAGCTCGAGGCGCGAAAGCGATGGGAAAAACTTGGGAGGCCAATTGTCGATCCTTAAGAGTCTGGTTTAGCAAGCCTTATCACACATGATCTGTGATTGGATAAGATTGCAATTTGATGTTTCATACGTCATGAGGGCGCATGATCACTTCGCAACAAATGCGTGCGGCTCGCGCCCTTCTCGGGATTGACCAGCGCCAACTCGCCCAGCTCGCGCAGCTTTCGCTGCCGACCATCCAGCGCATGGAAGCCTCGGAGGGGCAGGTTCGCGGCGTGGTCGACACCTTGGTAAAAGTGATCGGCGCGCTTGAAAGCGCCGGCATTGAACTGCTCGGCGAGAACGCGCCGAGCAGCGGGGTGGGACGCGGCGTGCGCCTGCGCGAGACGAAGTCCGGTCGCTCCGCCGGCACCGTGCCGTCGCTGTTGTACGACCAGGAAGAGGCCGGCGCGACGCCGCCGCAGTGAACCAAGGGATGATGATGAGCAGTTCGGACGACTATGTGTATGATGAAGCATCCGGCGAATGGATCAGCCCGCAGGATGCGAAGGCCCGCGCGGTAGACCCGGGCGATGCGGTCGAAGTGCGCGATGCCGTAGGCAATGTTCTTGCCGATGGCGACAGCGTCACCTTGATCAAGGACCTTACCGTCAAGGGCGCCAACCAAACGCTCAAGCGCGGCACGCTCATCAAGTCCATTCGCCTGACCGGCGACGCCCAGGAAATCGATTGCCGCTACGAGGGCATCAAGGGCCTCGTTTTGCGCGCCGAATTCGTCCGTAAGCGCTGAGCCTGCCTGGCGCTAAGAAAGAGGAACCCTGTTGGAAGTCATCTCGATCGTCTTGCTTTTGCTGCTCGCGGTGATCCTGAGCGGCATACTGTCCCGAATGCTGCCCTTGCCCTTGCCCCGGCCGTTGTTTCAGATTGGACTTGGAGCGCTCATCGGGTTGGCCGCGGACTGGCGGGTCACGCTCGACCCGCAGATATTCCGGTGCTCCGGATGATCCTTGTCGATCTCCTGGAGGGCGAGAGCTATACGGTTGAGGAGGCTTCCAACGCCGCCTAGGCTCTTGAGGTCCTGCAGGCGCTGCCCTCGATCCGGATCGTCGTCACCGATATCCAGATGCCCGGATCGATGGATGGCTTGCGCCTGGCGCGCTATATTCGCGATGCCTATCCTCCCATCGCTCTTATCGTTTCCTCAGGCGCCGTTCGGCCTGAGCAAGGCGCGTTGCCCAACGATGCTGTCTTTGTCTCGAAGCCGGTCGACCATCGCGAATTGCTCCGCGTGATCGAAGACCCCCTCTCGGCCGCCTGAAAAGGCAGCCGCGAAGCGGCGAGCCTCCATCGGGTCGCCTTAGAAAAGCGCCAGAGCGGTCGCGAGGATGAGGGATCCTGCGACAATGGCGCCCGCGATCCACCGCCCGGCCGCGGCGATCTCCGTGCCCCCACGCTGCAGAGGGATGAACTGATCGCGCTCCAGCCGCTCGATGATCAGCCTCAGCAGCCGCGGGCCATCCTGCCCGATCCTTGTGATCTCGAGCAGCAGACCTTGGAGTACCGGGGTCCAGGCAGCGGGATCGAGCCGCGAGGCAACGATGCGCCCGGCAGCCTGCCGCAGGGCAAGGGTCAGGTCGAAGCCGGGGGCGATGTTGGCGAGCACGCCATCGAGCGTCACCAGTGCCTTGAAGATAAGCAGCAGGTCGGGCAGGACGGTCAGCCGCTCCTGCCGCATGAGCGCGAAAAAATCGTTGACCAGGGTGGCGAGCACCAGGCGCATGCCGCCATGGCGGGCGACAAGCTGTTCGGCCGCCAGAAGGAGCCGCTCGCGAGGCGGGCTCTCACCGGCGGACCATAGGGCGAGCGTCTCCGCCAAGGCCTGCGGATCTCCGATATTGATAGCCTGGACGAAGCGCAAAAGCTCTTCCCGGCGCCGGGGGCTGACATGGCCAATCAGGCCTAGATCCAGCAAGGCGAGGCGGTTTCCGGGCAAGCACAGGAGATTGCCGGGGTGGGGATCGGCATGGAACCGCCCGGTGAGAAGGACCATGTCGAGCACGACCTGGGCGCCGAGCGATGCGATCGCGTGGGGATCGATGTCCGCCTGGACGAGGGCCTCTGCCGAGCGCGGCGCGACCCCTTCGATATAGTCCATGGCGAGCAGCGTTTCCGAGGTCCATTCCCAGTGGATCCGGGGAATGACGACCTGCGCGTTGCCGGCGAGATCGGCGCGCAAGCGGTCGGCATTGCGGGCCTCGTTGGTGAAGTCGAGTTCCTCCAGGATTGCGGAAGCGAGCTGTTGGACGAGCGCGGTGGGCGCAAAGCGCCGGATTTCCGCACTGGCCCGCTCGAGTACCGCCGCGAACTCGGCGATGAGGCGCAGATCCGCTTCCATGCGGGGACGGATGCCGGGCCGCCGGACCTTGAGGACGATGGCGCGACCATCGTGCAGGTGGGCGCGGTGGACCTGCGCCATCGAAGCGGCGGCAAGCGGCTCGGGATCGAACGCGGCGAACGCCTTGCCGACAGGTTCTCCCAAAGCCTCCTCGATGGTGGGCCGCACCATTTCGAACGGGAGGGTCGCCGCCTGGCTGTGAAGCCGCTCCAATTCGGTGATCCAGTCGGGAGGAAGAAGATCGCTGCGCGTGGCGAGAATTTGCCCGAGCTTGACGAAGGTGGGACCCAATTCCTCCAGCGCCAGCCGTGTGCGTGCGGGCAGCGCCGCTGCCTCGCCCGAAAGGGCATCCTTTCCGCCCAGGCCGAGCCGGTCGATCGCCGTGTCGAGGCCATAGCGCGCCAGGACCCCGGTGACCTCGGCAAGGCGGTCCCGATCTCGGGCCGCTACCATCAAGCTTTTCAACATGGCCCCAGAGATAGGGGCTGCGCACCGGAAACGAAGGGGCGACGTTTTCGCGAGGGTCGCGGTGCGCCGGCAGGAACGTAGGAAGCAAGGGCGTGTTTCGTGAGAGCCATCCCGCGCGTCGTGCAGGGCTGCGCCTTGCTACGCGAAGGATCCTGATGGAGATCGCCATTCATGCCCAGCTCGACTATCGGTTCGACCGGCCGACAGACGTCCTCCTGCAGCTCGAAGCCGCGGCGATCCCCGAGCAATCGATCGAGGAAGCGCACATCGACCTGTCGGAGACGGATCATTTCGCGCGTGTCGCCGCGCACGATATGATCGGGGAGCGGATCTGGGTGCGCGTCGGCAGCGAACTGCGCGTCGACTACCATGCGACGGTTTCGATCAACCGAATCCTCGACGATTGCCTGGCGCTGCCAGCGATCCCGCCCCACCAGTTGCCGGGCGAAACCGCACAATATCTGATGCCCTCGCGCTATTGTCCGTCCGACCAGTTCCAGTCCTTCGTCTGCGCTGAATTCGATAGTCTGGAGGGCGGCCAGAAAGTCATTGCCATGCGCGATTGGGTCCATGGCCACTTCAGCTATGTGCCGGGCGCCAGTACGTCGGACACAACCGCCGCCGACACCTTCATTCGCCGGCAGGGCATCTGCCGCGACTATGCCCATGTTCTGATCACCCTGGTGCGGGCCGCGGGGATCCCGGCGCGTATCGCCAGCGTCTATGCGCTCGGCGTCGAGCCCCAGGATTTTCATGCGGTGGCAGAGGTGTTCCTGGGCGGCGAATGGCATCTGGTCGATGCAACCGGCATGGCGCAGGAAGCCGCAATTGCCAAGATCGGCGTGGGCCGGGATGCAGCCGACGTCGCGTTCCTCACCGCTTATGGCCGCGCCGTCCTGAACAGCCAGACCGTCGAAGTCGCCGCCGCGTCCTGACCGCCCGGCAAGGCCAATTCTGCGCGGAAAGGGCGCCCTTCACCGATCCTTTACACAGCTGGCGCAGACAGGGCCGTACGGGGGGCGACATGTGAACCATGCGGCCGGCAAGAGCGATGAAAGACAGTTTCCGCGTGAGGCGATTGCGGCCACGGCCGTCTGCCGAACATTCCGCAGCAAGATCGCCGGGCACGTCTCCAACCTGTCGCGGGGCGGCTGCTGCCTGGTGACCAGGGGCCAGCGGGTCGCTCCCGCACAAATGGTAACCCTTCGCCTGGAAGGCCTGGAGGGTATTCCCGCGACAGTACGCTGGGTCGCCGGCGACGAGGCGGGATTATCCTTCGACTGGCCGCTCTACGAACCGCTACGCGATCATATCGTAGCGCTGCGCGGCACGGTTTCGGCGGAAGAAAAGCCGGCATGAAGACATTTCTGTTCCTGGCCGCGATCGTCGGCGCGGGCTATGCCGGAATGGCGGGGACCGGTTCGAGCGCGGAAACGCTGCGGGCGCGCTGGCTCTCCTTCCACGAAAGCTCAGTCCGCTTGCTCCCCTGACGATGGCCGCCCGTCCCGCGGCGTCTCGCCACAATGCGAGGCGAGGAAAGTCTGCAGGAGGGGTCGCTCGATATCTGGTCAGTGAAGCGTCTCTTTGGCAGGCAGGCCGGAGAGGAGGCGCCACATTTCCTGAAGCGCCATCCAGCAGGCCGCGGCATGGCCCGCGCTCACCGGGCGAAGCAGCAGCAGCGGCGGCACGGTCTTCAGCCTGAGCGAGCGCGAGCAGAGCCTTGGCAGCATGGTACTGCCCAAGATCGGTATCGACATGTTCGTTCTTCATCGCGGTGTTCCCCGCCCCGGGCGGCTGCGGCCCGGACGAGAGAAATTTTATTACGCTGTCGAATGCTACGGTAAAGCGCTATAGCGGTGCATGGCCCAGGAAGATCTCGACGCTTTGGCCACGGTGGTCCAGGACCTCAGGCGCGATCTCATCCGGCTGCAGGGCGCCTTCGCCCGCGATGCGCTCCTGTCGGGCCGCCATAGTCCCGATAGCCTTGGCGATCTTGTTGAGGAATGCGGCCATCTGGTCCCGGGCTATGAGGGATTCATGACGGAAGGGTTCGTGGAGGCGATCCGCAACTGCGGCATCGAGGGGGCACCGTTCACGGTCATTTCGGGCGGCAAGGACGGCTGAAAGGGGCCCGTCCCCTCAAAGAACGGTCAGGGGTTATCGGCGAAGCGGCGAGCGCTCCGCAAGGTCGTTGCGAATGGTGGTCGCTGCGACTCCCCCTTCGCCCATTGCATGGCTGATCTGGTCGAGCCCCAGGACGACGTCGCCGGCCGCATAGAGGCCCGGCACGCTGGTGCGCTGGTGGCTGTCCACCACCAGGCAGCCATCGTCCGTTGCCTTGGCGCCGAGATCGACCGCCAGCTCAGAATGGATCGTCGATCCAAGCGCAGGATAGAGGCTCGCGAAAGTCTGCGTGCCGGCGGGCGTCGCGACCTCGATGGCGTTCTCCCCGATCGCGAAGCTGGCGCAGGGCCCGTCCACGACGGCGATTCCGGCATCGCGCAGCGCCATTCTCTGCTCGTCGGACAGATCATGCGCGCCGGCCGGAGCGATCAGAGACAGGTCGCGGGAATAGCTGCGCAGGAAGATCGCCTCCTTCACCCCGCGCTCGCCAGTCCCCAGAACGCAGACGCGCTGATCGGTCACTTCAAAGCCGTCGCAGATCGGACAGTAACGCAGCAATCCCTGCTCGAGCGCCCGGGCGTGCATCGCCTCATCCATTGGGGGCCGATGGTTCGAAACGCCAGTGGCCAGCAGCACGGTCCGGCTCCTGAACGCGTTCGTTTCGCCATGGGCCACGAAATCGTCTCCGGCCCGCTCCAGCCGCGCGATCGAGGTCTGGGCGAGCGTCGCGCCATAGCGAAGAGCCTGCTCGCGCATGCGAGCAAGGAGGTCCGCCCCGGCAATACCCTCGGGAAAGCCGGCGTGATTACGGGTGAGGGGGATGAGGCCGGCCCGGCTGGCGCCGGCGTCGGCGATCACGACCCGCAAATGGAAGCGGGCGAGATAGATCGCCGCCGTGAGGCCCGCGGGCCCACCTCCGATCACCAGACAATCCAGATCATCAGGTGCTGCGCGGCTGCGGCGCAAGGTCTCAGGATCGGGCATTGTGGCCAGCAGACTGCATGCAAATACCCCTGGGGAGGTTAACGCCCGATCATGTACGGGCGATCCGCGTGCCCGCTATAGGAGAATGGGTCGCGCAGGCCAACCATTCGTCCACGGACCAGACCGGTCGCGGCGGCCAAGGCTCGCAAGTTCTTGCACCCGCGCCGCGCATGTACGAAGATATAAGCCACCGGAAATAACGGACGGAGTTGGTGCGGAACGAATGAGCGTGCTTCAGCGAAACAATGTGACCGTCTCTGGCAGCGGCCGTCGCACAATTGTATTTGCCCATGGCTTCGGGTGCGACCAACAGGCCTGGAAGGACGTCATTCCCGCCTTTTCGACCGAGTACCGGACGGTCGCCTTCGATCATGTCGGCGCGGGCCAGTCGGACCTTTCCGGCTTCGATCCAGAAAAATATAGCAGCCTGCACGGTTAGAAGCGCGACATTCTGGAGGTTCTGGACGCACTCGACCTTTCCGACGTCATCTTTGCGGGTCATTCGGTCGCGGGGATGATGGGTATGCTTGCCGCGATCGAGCAGCCGGATCGCTTCGCCTCCCTCATCATGGTGTGTCCCTCGCCCTGCTATGTCGACGAGCCCGGCTACAAGGGCGGATTTTCGCGCCAGGACCTGGATGAACTGCTTGAGGTGATCGACAGCAACTTTCTCGAATGGGCGCGTGACGGATCCCGCGCCATCATGGGCAATCCCGACAGGCCCGAGCTCGGTTCTGATCTGGGCGAGAGTTTCTGCCGCACCGATCCCAGCATCGCGGCCCATTTCCCGCGCGTGACGTTTCTTTCGGACCACCGCTCCGATTTACCAAAATGCGAAACCCGGACCCTCGTCCTCCAAACGATGAGCGATATGGTCGCCCCCGAAGAGGTCGGGCAGTATGTGGCGGCGCGAATGCCCAATGCGCAGCTACATATCATGGCGGCTACCGGCCATTGTCCGCACATGAGCGCGCCGGCCGAGACCATCGAGGCGATGCGCCAGTTTCTGGATAGCTGAGGCGCCCCTAGTGTCCGAGCCGCCACCCGACGATCAGCCTCCCGAAGAAACGCTCGACGATCTCTACGATCATGCCCCGTGCGGTTATGTGACGCTCGACAGCCGGCTGCGCGTTGTCAGGATCAACGCGACGCTATTGTCATGGCTGGGAGTCGGCAAAGCCGATGTGGTCGGTCGGAAAATCCAGGATGTGCTGACGCCGGCCGGTCGGATTTTTTTCCGAGACCCATGTGTCGCCGCTTCTTCACAGGGAGGGCGTCGTCCGGCAGGTCGCCATTGATCTGAGATGCGCTGAAGGCCGGCGCTTGCCGGTCCTGACGGAATGGCGGCGAGTGGATGTGGAGGGCCGACCTGTCGGTACGCGGGTCATGCTCGTCGATGCGACCGATCGCAGATCCTATGAGCGGGATCTGGTCGCGGCGCGCGAACGAGCCGAGGAGAGCACCCGAGCGCTCAAGATCAGCGAGGCACGGCTGCGCGATCTTAACGAGACCTTGGAGGCCCGCGTCGCCGAACGAACCGCGGCGCTCAACCAGGCCCATGAACAGCTGCGCCATGCCCAGAAGCTCGAAGCGATGGGAACGCTGACCGGGGGCGTTGCGCACGACTTCAACAATTTGCTGACGCCCATCATCGGCGGCCTGGACATGCTTGAGCGGCGGGGGATTGGCGATGACCGCGCCAAGCCCACGATTGCCGGAGCGCTCGCCTCCGCGGAACGGGCAAAAACGCTGGTGCAGAGGCTGCTCGCTTTTGCCCGGAGGCAGCCGCTCAAGCCGGTCGCCGTCGACGTCGCAGCTTTGGTCCAGGGCATGGCCGACCTCATCGAAACCACCGCAGGCCCGCAGATTGAGGTCCGCCTCGACGTGGATGAAACCACGCCCCGCGCGTTGGCGGATGCGAACCAGCTCGAGATGGCGCTGCTGAACCTCGCAGTCAACGCGCGTGACGCAATGCCAGGCGGCGGCACCTTGACCCTCGGCGTGACCTTCGAGGCGAACGCGCGGGGTGAGGCAGGAGCGCCGCGCGTGCGGCTCTCGGTCGCCGACACCGGTACCGGGATGGATGAGGAGACCCTCGCGCGCGCAATCGAGCCCTTCTTCTCGACCAAGGGCGTTGGCAAAGGCACGGGGCTCGGCTTGTCGATGGTCCATGGCCTGGCGGCCCAGCTCGGCGGACACATGGGCATCAAAAGCCAGCCGGGGTCGGGCACCTGCATCGACTTGTGGCTGCCGCTTGCGCCGCAAGAGCCTTGCACGGCGCCGGTATCGAACACCCAAGCACCCGAGCGACGGGAGATCGGAATGGTCTTGCTCGTCGACGACGAAGACCTGATCCGCACGATAACCGCCGATATGCTCACCGAAATGGGCTATCGCGTGATCGAGGCCAATTGCGGCGCGGCCGCGCTGCGGTTGGTGGACGAGGGTCTCACGCCAGATCTTCTGATGACCGATCATCTGATGCCCGGCATGACGGGGACCGAACTGGCGCGGGCGCTTCGCGCGCGTCAGCCGATGCCGGTGCTCATCATCTCGGGCTACGCCGATTCAGACAGCATCGACCCCGATCTCGCGCGCCTGACCAAATCCTTCCGGCAAGGCGATTTGACGCAGGCCCTGGCGCGGATCGGCATCGGACCCTGAAAGCGGCCCTGCCGCGCTCAAGCATACCAAGGACTCTGGAAGTTGGGCACAGCCTCACCCATGGGGTGGTTCATTGTAGAAGTCGACCTGCATCCGCACGTTGCCCAGCGGCGTGACAAAATGCTCCTGCTCGGGTTTCACGACGCCCACGACACGCGGTTCGAGAACGATTTCGGATCGCGGCTCGACATAGGTGAGACACAGGGCGCCTTCCAGGACGCGGATGACGCCCCAAACCCCCGCCTTGGTTCGATGATTGCCGCGCAGTCCGGAGGGGATTGTGTCCTGATCGAACACTGGCGTTGAACGATAGGGTTCGGGCATCATGTCGTCCGCTTGTGGCTCGAGAAGAGCCTGTGGCTGTGGCGCACCGGGAACCATGGCGCTTGGAAAGCCTAATCCACGGCGAGGCCCGGTGCGAGAGGGGAAGGGCGCGGACCCGGCCAGATCGGCTATGCCGCAACCTGCTCGGCGAGCGGCATCACATACCATTGTCCGGCAACGGTCTTCAGCAAGAGCATGGGCCGGCCGCCGTCCACCTGCTGGAAGCGGTAGCGATCGTGATCGCCGTTGGTTTTCACCCACGCGCGCGCCCATTCGGTCGCTTTGAACTCGCTTTGGAATTCATCGCTCTCAGCGACCCGCTGGCTATGGTCGTCGTCGCGAAACAGCTGATAACGCATGGAATGTCTCCTTTCATTGGATGGTGAATGAAGTGGCGACGTCGTCAGGATTTCCCGGGCGTTCGCCTTTTGCCGGCATCCTGGCGCTGCGCGGCCTGATCGAGCGCGCGGATCACCCGGTCGAGCATGGCGGCATTGCTGGCCGCCTTGGGCAGTTCGCGTACCGCAAATCGATGCAGGCGATCGAGATCCTTGCGCGGCACCACGATTTCGATGGATTTTTGCCCGAGATGCTCAGGAGCGACGCCCTGCGCGGCCCGACCGGACGCAAGAAAATGATCCAGGAAGCGCTTGCGATCAGCGAAGGTCCAGCCCAGCGCCTCCAGGTCCTCGGGACCAACCGTCAGCAACGCAATCGCGAACTCCATGATATCGTCGAAGGGCAAGGTGAGGCGGACACCCTTGCCCCGGCCCTTGAGCCTATGGATCAGCGCCTGTTTCATCGTATCGAGAGTATCCCGTCGACCGCGCTCCATTCGGTGGGTCGGATCAGCTGCTCATGGGCGATCCGCACGGAATGCAGGGCGGCGGTGATCTCGCGCCGCCAATGGTCCAGGAAGTCGAACAACACTGGAAAGTCGGGCGCGAGATCATATTCCTGCCAGACAAAGAGCTGCAGGAGTGACGGCGCGTCAGGGCGGTAATAGTGAATTTCCGCCGTTGTCATGCCGTAGCCCTGCAGCTGCGCCAGAAAACCGCGGTCGCTCATTGCAAGCTGGTTTGACCTGAATCCCCCTCGTCCAGCGTGCGCATGGCCGCGAGCACTTCGTCGATCGGCACGGCGCGTTTGGCACCGCGCGGCTTTCGCAGCGCTGGCTTGTCGCGCACGGCCGATCTGTCCGATGCCCACGACGCCAGGATGGCGCGTTTGACCTCGGGCTCCAGATCAGGATGGTGCGCGACGTCGAAGGGATGAAGAAAACGGGAAAATGGTTGCGACATAGTCAGCCTCCTTTCCTGTCGCTCCTGTCTTTCGTGGCGGACATCCTCATCCGCACCCTCCAGATTTTGGTACGATGCGGAGTCGCGTCAAGACGTTTTTTCATCTCTAAGCCATTGAGATCGACGCGATTGGCACTCCGTTCCATTGAGTGCCAAAAAATTTTCATGAGGGTCTTGAAGGGGCAAATTGAGCTTCTTAGTTCCCGGGAACCTGTCGTTCCGATGAACGGCGGGGATCATCATTCTTGTTTTGCAACCGGAGGCTTTGCCCATGCATTTCCGCCCTTTGCACGACCGTGTGCTTGTTCGCCGCATCGAAGCCGAGGAGAAGACCTCGGGCGGCATCATCATCCCCGACACCGCCAAGGAAAAACCGCAGGAGGGTGAAGTCCTCGCGGTCGGTCCAGGCACTCGCGACGAAAACGGAAAGCTCACCGACACCACGGTGAAGACCGGCGACCGGGTGCTGTTCGGCAAGTGGTCGGGCAGCGAGGTTCGCATCGATGGCGAGGATCTGCTCATCATGAAGGAGAGCGACATCCTCGGCATCATCGAGCCCGTCGCCGAGCTCAAGCAGGCGGCCTGACGGGCCGCCCCGTCCCTCGAAATCAGGAAGGACAAAGGAAAGGAGTTAGGCAGATGGCTGCCAAGGAAGTGAAGTTCGCCTCGGACGCGCGCGATCGCATGCTGCGCGGCGTCGATACGCTGGCCAACGCCGTCAAGGTGACGCTCGGTCCCAAGGGCCGCAATGTGGTCATCGAGAAGAGCTTCGGCGCGCCGCGCATCACCAAGGACGGCGTCACCGTCGCCAAGGAAATCGAACTGAAGGACAAGTTCGAGAATATGGGCGCACAGATGCTGCGTGAGGTCGCCAACAAGCAGAACGACAAGGCCGGTGACGGCACGACCACCGCCACCGTGCTGGCCCAGTCCATCGTGCGCGAAGGCTCGAAGGCGGTCGCGGCAGGGATGAATCCCATGGACCTGAAGCGCGGCATCGACCTCGCCGTGACGACGGTCGTCGAGGACCTCAAGGCGCACGCGAAGAAGGTCTCGGCCAACAGCGAGATCGCCCAGGTCGCGACCATCTCGGCCAATGGCGATGCCGAAGTGGGCACTATCCTCGCAGAAGCGATGGAAAAGGTCGGCAATGAGGGTGTCATCACCGTCGAAGAGGCCAAGAGCCTCGCGACCGAACTCGAGACCGTCGAGGGCATGCAGTTCGATCGCGGCTATCTCTCGCCTTACTTCGTGACCAACGCCGAGAAACTGAAGGTCGAGCTCGAGGATCCCTACATCCTCATCCACGAGAAGAAGCTTTCGAACCTCCAGGCGCTCATTCCGCTGCTCGAGCAGGTGGTGCAGTCGGGCCGGCCGCTGCTCATCATCGCCGAGGACGTGGAAGGCGAAGCGCTCGCCACGCTCGTCGTCAATAAGCTGCGCGGCGGCCTCAAGGTCGCGGCCGTCAAGGCGCCGGGCTTTGGCGATCGTCGCAAGGCCATGCTTGAGGACATCGCGGTTCTCACCGCCGGCAGCGTGGTCAGCGAGGAACTCGGCACCAAGCTCGAGAACGTCACGCTCGGCATGCTCGGCCGCGCCAAGAAGGTCATCATCGACAAGGACAACACCACGGTCGTCGATGGCGCCGGCGCGCGCGAGGAGATCGACGCCCGTGTGGCGCAGATCCGGGCGCAGATCGAGACGACCACCAGCGACTATGACCGCGAGAAGCTCCAGGAGCGCGTGGCCAAGCTTGCCGGCGGCGTTGCCGTGATCCGCGTGGGCGGCGCGACCGAGGTCGAGGTCAAGGAGAAGAAGGACCGGGTTGACGACGCGCTGCACGCGACCCGCGCCGCTGTCGAGGAAGGCATTCTGCCGGGCGGCGGCATCGCGCTGCTCCGCGCGTTGAAGGCGCTCGACGGCCTCAAGGCAGCCAATGACGACCAGCAGTCCGGTATCGACATCATTCGCCGCGCCCTGCGCGCGCCGGTGCGCCAGATCTGCGACAATGCCGGTGAGGACGGCGCGTTCATCGTAGGCAAGCTGCTCGAAAGCGACGACTATAACTGGGGCTTCAACGCCGCGAGCGGCCAGTATGAGGACCTGGTGAAGTCGGGTGTCATCGATCCCGCCAAGGTCGTGCGCACCGCGCTGCAGGATGCGGCCTCGGTCGCATCCCTGCTCATCACGACCGAAGCGCTGGTCGCCGAGCTACCCAAGGATGAGAAGGCCGCGCCCATGCCGGCCATGGACTACTGATCCTCCACCGACAGGGCCGGCGCGGCCGGCCCTGTCACCTCATCATTATTCAGCATAGCGAGAGGGATTTCCGGGCTTTCTTACAGGATTGCGCGCAGCCTCCTCGTGCGTGCTGCCCAGGAAAAGTGGCTCGGATATGCGCTCGATTATTCCTGTTATCCTGTCCGGCGGGTCCGGTACGCGCCTCTGGCCGATTTCGACCGCGGCCAGCCCCAAGCAATTCATTGCGCTCGCCGGCGAGGAGAGCCTGCTCCAGCAGACAGTTCGGCGTGCTCGCGCCGCAGGCCTTGTCCAGGCACCGATCCTGATCGCCAATCGCGGTCACGACGCGCTGCTCGGCGAGCAATTGCGCGCCATCCACTGCATGCCCGCCCGGCTCATCTTCGAGCCCGTCGGTCGCAATACGGCGCCTGCTATCGCGATGGCGGCGCTCGAGGCGCCCAGTCCGGACGCGCTGCTCCTTGTTATGCCCAGCGATCATGTCATCGCCGATGTGCCAGCTTTCGCCGCCGCGATAGAACGCGCGGCGCCGCAGGCGGCCGCCGGATGGCTCGTCACCTTCGGCATCACGCCGGACCATCCCGAGACGGGCTATGGCTACATCCGCTGCGGCGAAGCGATCTGCCAAGGCGTTCATCAGGTCGATCGCTTCGTCGAGAAGCCCGATAGCGACCGCGCTGCCCGGATGATCGCTGAAGGCGGTCACTGCTGGAAAGCCGGCATATTCCTCCTGCGCGCCGATGCCTTTCTCGAGGCCATGCGCCTGCATGCCCCGGCAATGCTGACTGCTGTCGAGGCCGCGCTGGCGTCGGCAACGCGGGAAGGCCGGCGCATCGATCCCGACGCTGACGCCTTTGCCGCCATTCCCGCGGACTCGATTGACTACGCCGTCCTGGAAAAAGCCGCGCGTGTCGCCGTCGTGCCGACGGCGATGGGATGGTCGGATCTGGGCAGCTGGGATGCGCTTCATGCGATTGGCAGCCGCGACGAAGCCGACAATCTCTCGGAGGGCGAGGTAAAGGCGCTCGACAGCCGGAACTGCCTGTTCAAGAGCACCGGGCCACGCATCGCCGCGATCGGCGTTTCCGACCTCATCGTCGTAGCCACCGGCGACACGGTGCTAATCGCGCCGCGCGGGCGTTCGCAGGACGTTCGGCGCCTTGCCGGACAGGAGAGCCCTTCCGCCACCCGCGAGGCCGCCACGGCATCCTGACCCTCAAACGCATCATCCCTGGGAGAACCGATCGATGCTGATAGAAACCTGTCTGGAACGCGAAGAGCCAGCCGACACCGCCCCCGAGGCCGGGGGCTGGGCGGAAAGGCTGACGCCCCGCTATGTCGCCAAGCCCTGGGGCCGGCGCGACGGCCTGCCGGCGCCGGACGAGGCGCAGCCGCTGGGCGAAATGATCTTCGAAGCGCCGGATGCGGGCCTGACGATCAAATGGCTGCAGACGAGCGAGCCGCTGTCGGTCCAGGTCCATCCACAGGGGCCCGGCCGCAAGCATGAATGGTGGCATGTCACCGAGGCGCTCCCGGGCGCCTATCTCGATCTCGGGCTCGAGGCGCCCGCTTCGCGTCAGGCGATCGCCCAAGCGGCCCGCGACGGAACGCTACCCTCGCTGCTTCGGCGAATTCGTCCGCGGGCAGGGGACAGCTTCTACATCAGAGCCGGGACGATCCATGCGCTCGGGCCCGGCCTCACCGTCCTCGAGGTCCAGGAGCACAGCGATGTGACCTATCGCCTCTTCGATTATGGGCGACCGCGCGAGCTTCACCTCGCCCAGGCCCTGTTCGAAGCGCGCACCGAGGTCGAGCCGGTGGAAGCCTTGCCCGGCGCAGGCGCGCCCTTCGCTCTCTCGCAGTTCGCCCTCAACCCGGGCGGCCAGGTCGTCCTCGTGCCCGAGCGCGCCTGTCTGGCCGTCCTGTCGGGCGAGGGCACGATAGCCGGCCGGCCCTTCGCGGCCAACCAATGCTGGCTCACGCACGGACCGGTCGCGCTGCATGCCGACACGCCCGCCCGCCTCGTTCTCGCCGAGCCCCGCTCCGCTCGGTCCACACTTGCTGAAGGAGATCTGTTGCCATGACTATCGATCTGACGCCGCCGCCGGTGCGCCATGTCGCACTCATCGGCAATTTCCCCCCGCGCCGCTGCGGTATAGCAACTTTCACGGCGGATCTGCACGCCGCGCTGAAAGCCGGCGATCCGGATCTCACCATCTCGACGATCGCGCTCAACGACCCCGGCGTGCATCACGATTATCCCCGCGAAGTCGGCTATGAGATCGCGCAGGATAATCTCTCCGACTATGTTGCGGCGGCGGAGCATATTAACGCGCTCAATCCCGACATCGTATGCCTTCAGCACGAGTTCGGGATCTTCGGGGGCGAGGCGGGCGACCATCTCCTTTCCCTCGTCGACAGACTGCGTGCGCCGATCGTGACCACGCTGCACACCGTGCTGACCGATCCCACGGCGGACCAGCGACGCGTGATGGACGCGCTGGCGCAGGCCTCCTCGCGGATCATCGTCATGACTGAGATGGGTCGCACCATCCTTGCCCGCGACATGGGCGTCCCGGCGAACAAGATCGTGGTGATTCCCCATGGCATTCCCGATATGCCGTTCCTCGACCCGGCTTTCGAAAAGCACCGCTTCGGGCTCGACGGGCGGCGCGTGGCGCTCACCTTCGGCCTGCTCTCGCCCAACAAGGGCATCGAGGTGATGATCTCGGCGCTGCCGCAGCTGGTGCGCGATCATCCCGATCTCATCTATGTGGTGCTCGGCGCAACCCATCCGCATCTGGTGGCCCGCGAGGGCGAAGCCTATCGCGAGGACCTTGCCCGGCAGGTCAGCGCGCTCGGGCTCGAGCGCAACGTCCGTTTCGTCAACGAATATGTCGATACGCACACCCTGCAAGCCTGGCTGTCGGCCTGCGACATCTACGTCACTCCCTATCTGACCGAAGCGCAGATCACGAGCGGCACGCTCTCCTACAGCGTGGGGCTCGGTAAGGCGGTCGTATCGACGCCCTACTGGCACGCACAGGAACTTTTGTCCGACGGATGCGGCGTGCTGGTTCCCTTCGCCTCGCCGGACGCCCTGGCGAAGGCGGTGGGCGACCTGCTGGGTGACGGTCGGCGCCGCGACGAATTACGGCGTAGCGCCTACCAGGCGGGGCGCGCCATGACATGGCCGGTGGTCGGCGGCAGCTATCTGTCGCTCTTCGCCCAGGCCCGGCTGGGCTCTCCCCTGGCGACCACGCTCGTCGGTTTGCGCCCGTCCGTCACGCCGGCGCCAGAGCCTTCGCTCGATGCTATCGATCGCATGACGGATGGTTGCGGCATGCTGCAGCATAGCCGCTCCAAGGTGCCGGACCGCCGACACGGCTATTGTCTGGACGATAATGCCCGGGCGCTGATGCTCGCAAGCGAATTTGCCCTGGAAGGGCTGGATACGCCGCGCGCAGCACGCCTTGCCAACATCTACGCGTCCTTTGTCGATTTCGCCTGGGACGAGGATGCGGGCCGCTTCCGCAACTTCATGGGCTATGATCGGGACTGGCTCGAGACGGAAGGGTCGCAGGACAGCTTCGGCCGCGGACTCTGGGCGCTGGGTCGGACCGCGCAGGCAACCGATGACCATGGTCTCAAGCTCTGGGCCACGGCGCTCGCCGACAAGGTTATTCCGGCGAGCAGCTTTCTGCAGAGCCCGCGCGCCCAGGCTTTCGCGACTTCCGGGCTTGCCGCGTTCTTGGCGGTCTATCCCGGCCATCGTCCCGCCCGTTTGCTGATGGAGACCTTCTCGGTCCGCCTGCTGGAACTGCTGCGCGCCAATCGCCGGGACGACTGGATCTGGTTCGAGCCGGTGCTGGCCTATGACAATGCGCGCCTCCCCGAAGCGCTGCTGCGCGCGGGCCGTGCGCTCGCGCGCCCCGATATGGTCGATGAAGCGATCGAGGCGCTTGCGTGGCTAGCCGAGCGCCAAACCGCGAAGGAAGGCCATTTCCGTCCGATCGGGACAGAGAGCTTCGGGCTCCCCCATGAAACGCCGCAGGCGTTCGACCAGCAGCCGCTTGAAGCCTGGGCCACGATCGAGGCTTGCGCCCTGGCGTTCGAGACGACCGGCGACGCCCAATGGCTCACCCATGTCGAGACCGCCTATGCCTGGTATCTGGGCGCCAACGATCTGGGTCTGCGACTGGCCTTGCCCGACGGCGGCTGTTTCGACGGCCTGCAGGTCGATCGGGTCAACCTCAACCAGGGCGCCGAATCCATTCTCGCCTGGCAGTTTGCAGCGCTTGGTGTGCGCCGACTGAGGGCCAGGAGCGACGGGTCGCAGAACCGGGAAGAGGGACAGGAGGAGGGGAGCGTCGCTGCATGTCGCTGATCCAGTCGATTCCCTTGCGGCTGCGGCCCAACCCGGCGCGGGTGGTCGTCCGGCCCTTGCAGATCGCGCCTGAACCACGCGATCTCAGCCCCGTCCAGAATGAGCGCATGCATCGCATCATCAATGGTGTGCGCGCCATGGAGGGCGCGACGGTGGACCGGGAACTGGCCGTCATCCTCGCCGATTTCGGGAACCGCCACCGCGAAATCCGCAGGGTGTTCGAAGAGCGCTTCGAGCAGGTCGCGCGCGAGGTGGAGCTGGCAGACAGTCTATCGCCCTCGGTTCGCCAGTTGATCGGCGCCTATTTCTGCCATGAATATTCGTTTGGCGCAGCGGCGGTGATGAACCCCAGCATCGTGCCGCATCCTGACCAGACTGGCGTACCGGAGGGCGGCTTGCGTTTCGTCCTGTCGCTGCGGGCGGTAGGCGAGGGGCATATCTCCTCGATCACCTTTCGCGAGGGCCTAATCCTACCGTGCGGCACGATCGAGATGGCGCCGGAACCCGATTTCGCGATTGCCGCGCGGCCCGAGACCGGGCCTGGCGGTGAAGTCCGCTTCACTCGGCACGTCGAGGGGATGCGGCTCGATGAGACCGTGCTCTTTCCCGCAACGCCCGCCCAGCGCAACGGGCTCGAGGATCTTCGCCTGGTGCGCTTCACCGATGACGACGCATCGACCTGCTATTACGGCACCTATACCGCCTATAGCGGCGCGGCGATCGCCTCGGAGCTTTTCGTCACCCGCGATTTCGAAACCTTTGCATTGCAGACGCTGACGGGTCCGGCGGCGCGGAACAAGGGCATGGCTCTGTTCCCCCGCCGGTTCGGCGGCGATTATCTGATGATCGGCCGGCAGGACAATGAAAGCCTGTTCCTGTTGCGCTCGCCCGATCTGCATCACTGGGAGGAAGGCGAGCGGATTCTGGGACCGCATTATCCTTGGGAACTGGTTCAGATGGGCAATTGCGGCGCGCCGATTGAGCTTGAGGAAGGTTGGCTCGTCCTCACCCACGGCGTGGGCGCGATGCGCAAATATGCCATTGGCGCGGTGCTGCTGGACAAGGATGATCCCTCGCGGGTCATCGGCCGCTCGGCGGTGCCACTCCTGTCGCCTTCCGATGAGGACCGGGAAGGCTATGTTCCTAATGTCGTCTATACATGCGGGGCGATCGCGCATGGCGGAAGGCTGTTCATGCCCTATGGCGTTGCCGATACGTCGGTAAGCTTTGCCAGGATCGAGATAGCCGATCTGCTCGCCGCGCTGCGCGCGCCCGACAGCATGGATTTGCTCAATGACAACGAACTGGAGTGGCGGGGCCATGAACGCATTGCCGAATGACATGAAGGTAGATGACTCCCCGCCGAGCGAGGGTGCCGCTCTCAAAAGCGTGCGCACCCTGATGGCGCAAAGCGGTGTTCCTTTTGGCACGAGCGGCGTCAGGGGACCCGTCTCGGCCATGACCGACGCGCTCTGTTTTGCCTATACCAGCGCATTCCTCCAGTATTTGCGATCGATCGATGAGTTTGCCCCGGGCCAGCCCGTGGCGCTGGCCGGCGATCTGCGTCCCAGCACACCGCGGATCGTGCAGGCCTGTGCGGCGGCGGTCCGCGCCGCCGGCGGCGTGTTGGTGAACTGCGGGCTCGTGCCGACGCCGGCGCTGGCCTATTACGCGCTGGGCCGCAAGATGCCCTCGATCATGGTGACGGGAAGCCATATTCCGGCTGATCGTAACGGGATCAAATTCTACCGGCCGACAGGCGAGGTCCTCAAGTCGGACGAGGCCGGCATGCTCGAGCAGCGGGTCTCACCCGACGACAGCCTTTTCGATGCGTCGGGCACGCTCCTGAGCGCTGAACCGCTGCCTCCGACCGTCGAGATCACAAGCGCCTATCGCGATCGGTACGTCGGCTTCTTCGGCGCGGACGCACTCAAGGGCGTGACAGTCGGGGTCTACCAACATTCCGCGGTGGGGCAGGACGTCCTGGTGAGCGTGCTCGAGGCGCTCGGCGCCATCGTGCTGCCATTCGGCCGATCCGAAAGCTTTGTGCCGGTCGACACCGAAGCCATTCGCGATGAGGACATCATTCTGGCGCACGCGTGGGCGAACGACCACACGGTCGATGCGATCGTGTCGACGGACGGGGACTCGGACCGGCCGCTCGTCGCCGACGCGCAGGGGACTTGGCTTCGCGGTGATATCACCGCCCTGCTGTGCGCTCGCGCGCTTGGCGCGGACCGCGTCGTGACCCCGGTGAGCAGCAATAGCGCGGCCGAGCTTTCAGGCGCGTTTGTCGCGGTTCGGCGGACGCGGATCGGTTCACCCTATGTGATCGCCGCCATGCAGGAGGAGATCGCGGCCGACCCGGGCGCGATCGTCTGCGGTTATGAGGCCAATGGCAGCGTCCTGCTCGGCTCGACGGTGCTCGACGGTGACCATCCGCTGGATGCCCTTCCCACGCGCGACGCTGTCTTGCCGATCGTTTCGGTACTCGCGGCCGCCAGGCGAAGCAGCGTCGCGGAACTGGTCGCGAGCCTGCCGCAGCGCGCGACCCATAGCGACCGCCTCCCGGATGTGGCTCCGGCGCAAAGCGCGGCGCTTCTGGGCTGGCTCAGGGAGGGATCAGCCGAGGAGCAACGGGCGCGCATCGAAACCTGTTTCGGTACGATTGGCGGCCAGGTGGTGGAGATCGACACCACCGATGGTCTGCGCGTGACATTCGACCGCGGCGTCGTCATCCATCTGCGCGCGTCGGGCAATGCGCCGGAACTGCGCTGCTACACCGAGGCGACGACCGCTGCTGCCGCGGAGGACCTGAGCCGGTGCGCGCTGATCATCCTTCGCGACGAATTGTTGCCTCTTTCTCATCCAGATTGAAAGCAAAGCCGGCGGCATCAGTTTGCCTTTCATCGCGATGATCATGGAGCGCGAGGCGGGCGTGCGCCTGTAAGACAGCGACCGTGAGAGCAGGCTGCGAAGATGCTGCTGGCTACCATGACCTTCCGGGCGTAACTCCGTATGAACAGTCTGGAGCCGCGCTTGACCGAAAACATAAAAATACCTGACACCTATGAAGACATATTTGTGGGGGACAGCGAGATGGCCCGGCTGCTGCGTGTCCATGATTGGACCGCAACGCCGCTTGGTTCTCCGCAACACTGGCCCGACGGGCTCAAGGTCGCGTTGCGCCTGTTGCTGACGTCGAAATTCGAAATGTGGCTCGGTTGGGGGCCCGACATCCATTTCTTCTACAACGACGCCTACCGGCCGACACTGGGCAACAAACACCCGCGCTCTATTGCCATGCCGACGCGCGAGCTGTGGGCCGAGATCTGGGACGACATCAAAGGACGTCTCGAAACGGTCTACCAGAAGGGCGAGGCGACCTGGGACCGCGCTCTTCTGCTCATCCTGGAGCGCGCGGGATATCCCGAGGAGACCTATCACACCTTTTCCTACAGCCCCCTCCTGGGCGACCGGGGGACGGTCGAGGGCGTGTTTTGCGCGGTCAGTGAGGAGACCGACCGGGTCATCAGCGAACGGCGGCTGGAATCGCTGCGCCAGCTCGCGTTGGCCCTTGCAGGCGCCCAAGGGCATGAGGCCGTGCTCGACGCTGTCGAGGCGGAGCTCGCGCGCAACGATCGCGACATGCCCTTTGCGCTTGTCTACCTTTTCGACGAAACGGGCGCCCCTGTCCTGGCGCGCAACTGCGCGGGGATGGATCCCGATCACCCCTGCGCGCATGCAGCAGGTGCGGCGGAAGGTCCCTGGGGGGTCAAGCGGGTTCAGCTCGATTGGACCGCTCCCCTAATCGACGAATGGACGCACGCCGATCTCCCAACCGGATCCTGGGACCGTCCGCCCACCAAGAGCGCCGTCGTTCCCCTGGTCGATCGCGGGAACGACCGGCCACTGGGCGCCCTCGTGGTCGGCCTCAATCCATATCGTCCCGCCGGTGAGCAATATCTGAGTTTCCTCGAATTGCTTGCCGGCCAGATCACCGCAGGCCTGACGAGCAGCTATGCCTTCGAAGCGGAACGTGAGCGCGCGGCGGCGCTGGCGGAAGTCGCCACGATGCGCGAGGAAGCCTCGCGCGTCCTCGAACAGGCGAACCGCCAGCTGATCTCGGAGGTGGAACTGCGAACGCAGGAGCGCGATCGCATTCGCCGGCTCTTCCGCCAAGCCCCGAGCTTCATGTGCATCTTGAAGGGCCCTGACCATGTCTTCGACATGGTCAACGACGCCTATCAGCAACTTGTCGGCCATCGCGATGTGGTCGGCATGCCCCTTCGCGACGGGCTTCCTGAAATAGCCGGGCAGGGTTTCATCGAGCTGCTGGACAGGGTGTACCAGACCGGCGAGCCCTTTGTGGGCCGCAATCTCGAAGCCCATCTCCAGCGCACGCCGGAGGGGCCGCTCGAGACCCGCTTCGTGAACCTCATCTATCAGCCGATCGTCGAGCCGGACGGCAGTGTCTCGGGCATCTTTGTCGACGGCTACGACGTGACGCATCAGAAGCGCGCGGAGGACCAGCTCCACAATCTCAACGAGACGCTCGAACACAGGGTCGAGCAGCGCACTGAAGAACTCGGCACGGCCCTTGGCCGGCTGCAGCGCGAAACGCTGGACCGCGAGGCTGCCGAAGCGGCGCTGCGCCAGTCGCAGAAGCTCGAAGCGCTCGGCAAGCTGACGGGCGGCGTTGCACATGATTTCAACAATCTGCTGCAGGTGGTGAGCGGAAACCTCCAGCTGCTGTCGCGCGACATTGCAGGAAATGAGCGCGCCGAGCAGCGTGTGCAGAATGCGTTGGCAGGCGTCTCGCGCGGCGCGAAGCTCGCCTCGCAGCTCCTCGCCTTCGGCCGCAGACAACCGCTCGAGCCCAAGGTGGTCAATTTGGGCCGCCTCATCAACAATATGGACGATCTCCTGCGCCGGGTCATCGGCGAGGATGTCGAGATCGAGACCATCGTGAGCGGCGGATTGTGGAACTGCCTCGTGGATCCGGGTCAGATCGAAAACGCCATCCTCAATCTGGCGATCAATGCGCGAGATGCCATGCCGGATGGCGGCCGCCTGACGATCGAGGCGGCCAACGCCTGGCTCGATGATGACTATGCCCGCCAGCACGACGAAGTCACCGCCGGGCAATATGTGATGGTGGCCGTTACTGATACCGGCACAGGCATGGCGCCGGAAATCATCGACCAGGTCTTCGAACCATTTTTCAGTACCAAGCCGGAAGGCAAGGGGACGGGGCTTGGTCTTTCAATGGTCCATGGCCTCGTCAAGCAGTCGGGTGGCCATATCAAGATCTACAGCGAGGTGGGTGAGGGCACGACAATCAAGCTCTACCTGCGCCGCGAGACTGCCCGGGAAGACATACTCACCGATACGAGCACGGGACCGGTGCGGGGCGGCTCCGAGACGGTCCTCGTGGTGGAGGACGACGATGCCGTCCGCGAGACCGCCGTCTGCCTGCTGTCCGAACTTGGATACCGGGTGCTGAAGGCGCGCGACGCGCAAAGCGCGCTCACCGTCATCGAGAGTGGCGTGCCGATGGATCTTCTCTTCACTGACGTCGTCATGCCCGGCCCGCTGCGTAGTCCCGAACTTGCGCGCCGAGCGAAGGAACGGCTGCCGAACCTCGCGGTGCTCTTCACCTCGGGCTATACTGAGAACGCGATCGTGCATCATGGCCGGCTCGATCCGGGGGTCGAGCTTCTTTCCAAGCCCTACACGCGCGAAGCGCTTGCCCGCAAAGTCCGCCACGTGCTGGCCAACGAAGCACAGCACCGATTGATCGCGAAGGGCGGCGGAAACGCACCGGAGCCATCGCCCTCGCCGGCGTCCCAGCCCGTGCGGGAGGCCCGCACCCTCCGTATCCTCCTTGTCGAAGACGACGGACTGATCCGCTTCAACACCGCGGACATGCTCGCCGATCTTGGCCATGCCGTCCTGGAAGCCGAGGACGCCGAAGCTGCCGAAGCGCTGCTGGGGCAAAACGAGGTCGACCTTGTCCTGACCGATGTCGGCTTGCCCAAGGCGTCCGGCATCGACCTTGCCAGGACCGTCAAGGCGCGTGTCCCCGCGCCAGCGATCATTTTCGCCAGCGGCGATGGCAGCGGCATTTCATCCACCGAATTTCCCGATGCCGCAATCCTGCTCAAGCCTTACAGTCAGGAGGATCTGCGCCGTGTGGTGTCGGCGATCTCCCTCGACCCAGCGAAGAGTGATCCCGCATAGCGGGATAGCGGGGAGTCATCGGACGACAAATGCCACATCTCACGCCATGGCGGCGAGGAATTTGTGATGCTCTTCAGGGGATGCACCCTTACCGGAGCCAAGGAGCGCCTTGACCGGCTGCGCGAGAGCCTCGCCGAGCGGCGTCTGGTCAACCGGCACAATGACGAGCCCTTCGGCCAGATTACCTTCTCGGCGAGCGTGGCTGACGTCTTCGATCATCCCGACCCGCGCACTGCGCTCAAGGCCGCCGACGAGGCGCTTTATGCGGCCAATGACCGGGGGCCGCAATCAGATCCGCGTCGCGCCCAAGCCGGGCACCGCTCGCTAAAAGGTCAGGAGCGCGCTTGCCGCAGGACGTCCCGGACCACCGACGCGGGAACCGCGAAACCGATGCCGACATTGCCTTCGAACGGCGCCAGGATCGCCGTGTTGATTGGCCCAGTCGGCCCGAAGCTGCGATTTTGGCCATGTTGAAGAACAAAGATTGAACATGGCGATCTACCAGGCTCGCTCTTGTCCTCCAATCTCGTAAACATCGGTCTCGATCGAGCACCTGTAGCTCTCTGCGATGTTGAACATCTCTGTCTGGAGAGATGCGATCTCATCATCGAGGCTGACGCCATCGGCACCCTGATCATAGGCGACGGTCAGCGTGTAATCGCAGTTCCCGGTCTTTTGCATCTGGTAATCCCGCTCCAGCATCGCCTCAATGCGCTCGCGAGCGGGCTTTCTGCCACGACCATGCTTGTTGAAGTTCTCGATGGTCAGATGCAGGGCGATGGTGACAGAAGGCGGCTTTTCCGGCAGCCCGATCCTTGAAGGAATGACGTCAAGCGCCCGATAGACGGTCATTCTTGAGATCTTGAGGTCGCGCGCGACGCTGGCCTTGCTCGCGCCGGCGGTGATCCGGCGTCGGATTTCATCGTCATCGATGTTTTTCTTCCGGCCTTTGTAGACGCCTTCGGCGCGCGCCGCCTCGATCCCGGCGCGCTGCCGGTCCTTGATGAACGTCAGTTCCATGTCCGCGACCATGCCCAGAATGGTGATCACCATCCGCCCCATGCTTCCGGCCGTCGTCACCTCCGGCTCAAGCACCCGCAATGAGGCTCCCTTCTGGTCGAGTTCATGAACCAGATTGAGAACATCGCGTGTGGAGCGACCGAGCCGATCGAGACGCAGGACGACGAGTTCGTCATCGGCGCGCAGGAACTGCATGATCGTCTCAAGCTCCGTGCGTCCAGTGCGCGATGCGCCCGAGCCTGTTTCGGAGCGGAG
Source organism: Sphingobium amiense (assembly GCF_003967075.1). Taxonomy (NCBI): domain Bacteria; kingdom Pseudomonadati; phylum Pseudomonadota; class Alphaproteobacteria; order Sphingomonadales; family Sphingobiaceae; genus Sphingobium; species Sphingobium amiense. Next base: position 43,151 of record NZ_AP018665.1, on the reverse strand, counting down.
GATTTCACAGCCCGCTGCCTTCAACCGGGCAACCTGGATGTCGAGATCCTGGTCGATGGTGCTGACGCGGGCGTAGCCGACGCGGGTCATGGGCAAATCCGTCACATTAGGGTGGCTTTGCCCTCGTACAGTAACATTGGTGACGGAACCACCCTTTTGTGACATGTCGTATATGTCACTTCCGATCGTCACGTTCGGGTGCACCCAAATGGTGCGAGCGGAAAGGCCCCGGTCAGGCAGCAAGCCGCCCAAAATCGATCCGGCTATTCAGATCGAGGTCGAAGCGGCCATAAGGATTGACGTGGCTGTAAATCAGCGGTGTGAGGCCGCGATAATCATCCGGCGTCATCCGGCCCGTCCATTTCGGTTCCACCAGCACGCTCTGAAGCATTCGGGTGTTCACATAGACAAGCGACGCTTGCAGCAAATGTAGCGCCAGGACCGAGAGCTGCTGCTCATCGATGCGGTTAGTGGCGATCTCGCCGCCCTTGCCGAAGAAAACGAACCCATTGGCACTGTTCCAGTTTTCAACGACATTCAGGCCTTCATGAATTTCGCGGCGGAAGGACTCCTCGCGCAGATACCGGCACAGGAAGATCGTCTTGACCGCGCGGCCCAGCTCACTCAACGCCTTGTAGGTCGGGTGCATCACCTCGGAGCGGCTAAACCGGCGCAGGATCGCCTCCGGGTCGGCGGTTTTTGTCTGCATCGCGGCTGCATATTTGACCATCTCGTCATATTGCTGCTCGATCTCATCCCAGTTGATCGGACTGGAGAGGATCGGCTGCAAGTGGGGAAGCCGCGTTCGCATGCCGACATCGGGAAGAGCCAGCTTCTGGCGAGCGATCGCTTTCAGGCGGGGTGCAAGCTCAAATCCGAGAAGCCGGCAAAATGCAAAGCCAACCGCGCTTTGGCCATGACTATCAACATATTGTCGCTGGATTTCCATGTCGGTGCAATGGCGCAGCACGCCCTCGATCATGGAGGCGACCTCGGAGGAAGAGCAGCGCTTGAGCTGGGAATAGACGCATGTCGCGCGTCGTTCGACATGCCAGTAGATCATGACGCCCCGTCCACCATAACGCGCATGCCATTCCGTCATCAGGTTGCGATCCCAGGCTCCGAACTTTGTGGAATCTGACGCACAGGCCGTGCCGGCGTCCCCCCAGACTGCAGCATTGCGGATTGCCAGGGTCGCATTCGCAACCCTGGCACACGCCTCCTTGAGCGCCGCGGCATGAACGAAGCGGCGATGGACATGCAGCAGCTCTTCATAGCTGACATCGGGGGTGGCGCCGGCGATCCGCTTGAGCCCGGCATTCGTTCCCAGGCCGTAGAGGCATAGCAGGAGACGTTGATCCAGCGCGGTTTTCGGCAGTGCAACACGCGAGGCCGATGTTTCGAACGCTTCGAGAAGTCCCGTATCAAGGGCAGCCTCCTTCAGTACGTCGAGCAGCCCGGTCATCGGCCAGCGTTGGCCGATCTCGGTCTTGATCGAGGCGAGACCCCTGGGTTCGGGCAAGGGTTTGAACGGGGTGAGAGATATACGGTTCTCGCCGCGCCACAGCAGCCGAACCTTGTCGTTCCGGGGAATATTGGCATTGAGGAGCAACAGTTCCTGAGCAAGCTCTTCCCGGATGGCGCTTGAAAATGCACGCGCATCCGCCGTCAGGTTCAATCCTGTGTAATATGCTTCTCGCCGCGCATCGAAGTCCTTGGGAAGATCGTCATCGGGATTGCGGTATCGGTCCGCCCCGACAACCCAGATTTCCTTAGAACGGATGCGATCGCGCAGTTGCGCGAGGACACAAAGCTCATAACTGATCCGGTTTACGCGCCCCTCTTCATCAATGACGGAACTGCGCCATCTCGCCGGAATGACCTCGTCGACCGGCACTGCGTGCGGCGGCACGTAGCGGCATCCATCATCCACTTTGCTTCTGATCCAGTCCAGGGCCGCCAGCACCGGACGCCACACGGCGTTGTTCGACCGGAACTCCAGTGCCGAAAGCAGGCTTGGCAGCATACGGCGATAATGATTGGCCCATGACCTCCGCATCACCTTGTAGATCCGCCGATCCAAGGCGCCCTTTGCCTGGCTTTCCTTGATGATCGCCGCCAGTTTGTCCTTGCCGGCGATTGGGAAAATGACATCGCAGATGCGCCCGGATGGATCGTCGATCGAAGCGCTGGCAATCTCGACCAGGAGTCGCTCCTTGCCATAGACCCGCTCGATGTCTTTCGCGATATCGCCCACCACCTTGCGTTTCGAGCGCGATCCGATCTTATGGACCGTCTCGATCAGCAGGTCGACCATCGCATCCGTAAGCTGAGCTTCCCGCGCCATCAGATAAACGGCATAGAGCCCGAGCTGGCGCGCCGGTACATGCCGGCGCATCTCCGAGGCTTTCTCGCCGGCAACCCGGCGAACGATCTGATCGACCCATGCCTTGCCCGTGACCGATAGGAAATCTCGGGGAAGAGCAAGCCGTTGGATAAAGGCGAGTTTGGCGGTCACGCCAAGAATGTTTTCGAGCGTCGCCTGACCTGCATCCCCCTTCATCGTGTTGAAGCCGGTCGGGCCATCGGGATCGGCGAGCGAGGCTTCCAGCAAGGCGACCGCATCCGGCGCAAGCCGATCGCGGACTCGGGCCAACAGGGCCTCCAGATAGAGGTGTCGTTGCGAACGGACGAGGCGTTCCAGCTCCTTGCGCGACGGCCCATAGATACGGCGGTCGCGGCACCACAGGAAAACATGCTCGAGCATGGCATTGATCGGCTGCCCGCCCGCACAAAGATCGTCGGAAATCCACCTCGACAACGCCCTGCGATCCGTCTGCGTCATACGGCGGAACCCGAGATGCCGCAAAATCTCCGCGCAATGCCGGCGGGCGGTGCGCCCGGAAAAATCATAGTGGTTCACGGATTTGGCATCGAGACCAAGTTGCTCCGCCAGATACAAGACACCGTCGGAGGGTATCGACGCATGATCCGGCACAAAGAAGCCATGCCCGGCGAAAAATCTAAGCTGAACCGCCAATCCCAGTCGTGCCGTCTCCGCTTTGCCGGTCACGAACGCGATGTCCGAAAAACTCAGGCTCCAGGAGCCGATCAGATCCCCACTCGAAACGCCAAGGCTCATAACGCCGCTCCCTTATCGGAGCGGAACGTCGTTCCTCGCATGGGCGATCGTCAACAACAACCAGCCCGTTCCCGACGTGTTCTCCAAGATGACCAAAATCGCAGCTTCGGGCCGACTGGGCCTATTACGCCGACGGCATGCGTGATCTGCCCGAAGACAGGCGGCTTGCGATCCTCGCTGTCTGCACCCTGGAATGGCGGTCATCGCTGGCCGATGTCATCGTGGAGACCCACGATCGCATCGTAGGCCGTCTCTATCGGGCCTCCGAACGCCTTTGCAACACCAGGATCGCCGACGAAAAGGCGGCCGTTCGGGACACGCTGAAGTCCTTTGCCGAAATCGGTGGTGCTTTGCTTGGAGCGCAGGACGATGGCACGGCCCTGGACGGGATAATCGCCACCGGGCCTGGCTGGGAACGGTTCAGAACCCTTGTCGCCACGGCCTCCGCGCTGACCAACGTGCTCGCGGCCGACCCGCTCAGCCGTGTGCTGGACGGCTATCACCGTTTCCGCCTCTACGCGCCCAGGATGCTGCGCCTGCTCGACATGCAGGCGGCGCCGATCGCCACGCCTCTTCTGGCGGCCGTTGCGATGCTGCGTAACGGGATCAAGGTCGATCCGCCGGTGGATTTTCTACGTCCCAACTCGAAATGGCATCGTCATCTTCGCGCTGAGCCCAGCGGCGACCACCGGCTTTGGGAAATCGCGGTGCTGTTCCACATCCGCGACGCCTTCCGGTCCGGTGACATATGGTTGGCGGGATCGCGCCGCTATGGCGACCTCAAGCAGCTTCTGGTCCCGCCACAGGCGATAGAGCAGACCGCGCGGCTCGCCGTGCCGCTGCGACCCGGCGAATGGCTGGCCGAGCGCAGGGCTCGACTGGATACACGGCTGAAGGAGTTTGGCCGCGCGGCGCGAACCGGCACGATCCCAGGCGGCATCATCGAGAACGGCAAGCTGCACATCGACAAGCTGAGGGCCGACACGCCCGAAGGGGCCGAGGATCTCGTGCTCGATCTCTATCAACAGCTCCCGCCCGCGAGGATCACCGATCTGTTGCTGGAAGTCGATGAGCGAACCGGATTTTCCGAGGCGTTCACGCATCTGCGCACCGGCGCGCCCTGCAGCGACCGGATCGGCCTGATGAACGTGTTGCTGGCGGAAGGCGTCAATCTCGGTTTGCGCAAGATGGCGGCGGCGACCAACACGCACAGCTTCTGGGAATTGCTGCGGATCGCGCGCTGGCATGTCGAAGGCAGCGCCTATGATCGGGCGCTCGCCATGATCGTGGAGGCCCACGCCGCCCTGCCCATGGCCGCCTTCTGGGGACAAGGGCAATCGGCATCCAGCGACGGGCAGTTCTTCCTTGCTACCGAGCAGGGCGAGGCGATGAATCTGATCAACGCGAAATATGGCAACGTCCCGGGCCTCAAGGGATACAGCCATGTGTCCGATCAATATGCGCCGTTCGCAACCCAGGTGATCCCGGCAACGGTCAGCGAGGCTCCCTATATCCTGGACGGGCTGCTCATGAATGACGCGGGCCGCCGCGTTCGCCAGCATTTTGCCGACACGGGCGGCTTCACCGATCATGTGTTCGCCGCCTGCGCCTTGCTCGGCTACAGGTTCGCCCCCCGTATCCGCGATCTCCCTCAGAAAAGACTCTATGCCTTCACGCCCAACGCGACGCCGGCCAATGTGCGAGCGCTGGTCGGAGGTAAGATCAATGAACCGCTCATCGAGCGCAACTGGCCCGACATCCTGCGCATCATGGCGACGATCGCAGCGGGGATCGTCGCCCCCAGCCAGATTCTTCGCAAGCTCGCCTCTTACCCGCGCCAGAATGAGCTGGCCCTCGCATTGCGAGAGGTGGGCCGCATCGAGCGAACCCTGTTCATGATCGACTGGATTCTTGATGCCGGCCTCCAGCGCCAGGCTCAGATCGGCCTCAACAAGGGTGAGGCCCACCACGCCCTAAAGCGCGCCATCAGCTTCCACCGCCGAGGTGAAATCCGGGATCGATCCGGCGAAGGCCAGCACTATCGCATCGCCGGAATGAACCTGCTCGCCGCCATCATCATATTCTGGAACACCATGAAGCTCGGCGAGGTCGTCAATACCCGGGCCGCCAGCGGTACCCATATCGCGCCTGATCTACTCGCCCACGTCTCGCCGTTGGGATGGGAACACATCAATCTAACCGGGGAATATCGCTGGCCCAAATCCTTAGCGTAGGATTCCGCCCCCTCCCGCAAACGCCCCCTGAGGGTTCGGCGTATCGCGGACTTATCCACAGTCAGGCTACCCCAAAACTCACCGTTCGCGTTCTGATTCAGAGATTCTTCTTAGATTCAAGATTCAAGAGGCCTCAAACCCGCAGAAAACCTTGAAAAATTGCCTTGAAAAGTGAGTGTTGGGGTCGAGTCCGGTGAGTTTTTGGGTAGCCGCCAAATCGACGGTGAGTTTTGGGGTATCCCCTCCCCGCCCTCCATCGGGGAGCTTTAGGAATTGCCTAGCTCACCGTTGCTGCTAAAGTGAGGGCATGAATCGTGCAAGCTCACCTGTAAATAACGGAAAGGCAAAGATTGCCCTAGGTGATGATACCGCCCTCACCCTCTCGCAAAAGGGGCGCGGAAATCCGTTCGATCCCGCCAATTACGGGGAAATCGTCAAACCCGGCGAGCTGGTCGATATCGTCGAGCTGTCCCCCCTCACCCTCGCCGATCGCCGAATCTACAATCTGCTGATCGCGAACGCCTGGGAACGGATCGGCGAGCCGGTCATTCACCGCATCGCCAAAACCGCGCTCAAGGGCACGCATCAGGGCAATGAGCGCATAGAAAGCTCGCTGCTGCGCCTGATGGGCACAATCGCCATCGTCACGATCCGCAAGGGCGGCAAGAGCTACAAGCGCCGCGTCCAGCTTCTCGGCCCCAGCGACGAAAGCCTCGAAAAAGACGGCTTCCTGCATTACCGCATCCCCGAAGAACTGATTGAGATTTTGCGTAACAGCGAGGTCTATGCACGGCTCAAGACGCAGGTGATGTATTGTTTCGAGTCGAAATACGCGCTCTGCCTCTATGAAATGATCGAACGCCGGATCGGCCTCGAATACAAGCAAAGCGAGGAGTTCACGATTGCGGAGCTGCGCGGCCTGCTCAACGTGCCGGAAGGCAAATTGGAACGCTTCGCCGATTTCAACAAATACTGCCTCAAGGTCGCCCAGGAGGAAATCAACAAGCTCTGCCCCTTCTGGGTCGAGTTCACGCCGATCAAGAAGGGCCGCAAGGTCGAGCGGGTTTCTATGATGTGGCTCCCGAAAACCATGAGCGGCCGCCGTGACGCGCAAAACCTGATCGACCAACATAGCATCGTCCGCCGCGCGAAGCTGCGCGGCGATATACCCGAAATGCCGGTGCTGGTGGATTTCAGCCTGCCCGCCGCCCAAAGGTGAGGCCCTACCCCAAAACTCACCTTTCGCGCGCTGGGGCCGCCGCGCCCTAGCCGGCACTACCCCTCGCCGGCATCGAGCGCGCGGCTCACCGTGAACTGAATCCATGCGCTCCGGCTGATCCCGCGCCGCTTGGCCGCCGCATCGACCTTCGCCAGCAGCGCACGATCGAAACGGAGCATCACCGGCGACTTGCGCGGCTCGGCCCCCTGCCCCGCCTCGTCGGCGTCGGCCGCGATCGGCGCGGCCTCCGGCTTCGCCGCGCCGGCAATGAAGGCATCGGCCGCCGCCTCATCCATCGGGGGCTTGGGCTTGCTGTTCGGTTTACGAGCGATAGCCATCGCAATTCACTCCGCTATCATTATGCTATACAAATACCGCGCTGACCAATGCGGCCAGCTCGTCGATCGCCTTGGCGTCACGCGAGGATTGCTCCACTACCGCCCTGCCCTCGGCCGCCGCGTTCGGGAACGCCTTGCGCCGCACGATCGACGTGGGCAGCACCTCGATCCCCTCGATATCGCCGATCATTTCCAAGGCCGCCTCATTGTCGGCCCCTTGCGCGTCCGCGCCGTTCAGCACGGCGACGGCGCGCAAGCCCTCGTTAATCTCGCGCGCCTCGGCCACCAGCGCCGCCACCTGGTCGAGCGCCCACACATCGAAGCTGCGCGGCTGCACCGGCACCAGCAGCGTGTCGGCGACGGTAAGCGCGGCGCGTAGCGAGCCGGTGTCGCGCCCGCCCACGTCAATGATGATATCGTCATATTTGGCCGCGAGCTGGCGGACCTGGCTACGAAGCGCCGCGCCGGTGAGCGCAACGGCGGTATAGCCGGCAGCGCCAAGCCGATCGGTGCGCAGTTCGGTGAAGGTGAGGGCGGTCCCCTGCTCGTCGCCGTCCACCAGCAAGAGGTCCCGGCCCGCAAGCGCGCGCGCCACCGCGAGGTTGACGGCAAGGGTCGTCTTGCCGACGCCGCCCTTAGTGTTTCCGACTGCCAATATCATTCTGCGCTCGCTCCGCTGGCAATATGGTTGCGCTATAGCATCGTTTGTAATGCTAGACGATATACATTTATCGCGGCGTTTATTCGCCCTCGCTGCCCTCATCCTCGCTGTCATCGTCCAGCGGCTCATGGCTCATCTGGCCGTGATCCTCGATCGGGCAAAGCGGCGCTCCGGCCTGCTCAAGCCATTTGCGCGCGGTCCTGACGGTATAGCCGCACGTCGCGCACTCGCATTTGAGCATCCGGGTTTTCTGCTTCTTGGGCGCGGTCGAATCCCCGTCCGTGTCGAGACGGGCATGGGGGAGGGGGCCAACCGCCTCTAGGATCGGCGCGATGGCCGCAAGGAACGTCTCGCCGGGGGTGGTGGCGCGCATCGGCCCGACCAATCCCAGCCCCAGCGCGACCCGTTTAAACGCCCTCCCATGTCCTGCCGGGATGCCGACGGCGGCATGGACCAGCTCATGCGCGAGGATGGCCGCGATTTGCGCCGGCATGGCCTCGGGCGCGTGCGCCAGGTCGGGCCGGATGAAGATTTCAAAATGCCCGTCCGCGCTAAGCCGGTTATCCCAGCACTCGCCGATCGCCTTGCCCTTCGCGCCTCTGCTGGTGAAGCCGATCGCGACGCGGATACGCGAGGGGAGGGAGCTTTCCAGCGTCTCGAACAAGGGGGCCATGCCCGCCGCCACCGCATTGAGCCAGCTTTCCCGGTTGTCGTGCGTCATCGCCTTTACTCCCTTCAAATCGCCTGTCCGGCGATGGCTAGGCCATCGGCCGGAACACGGACGCCCAAGAACGCCGGCGAGAGAGGGGGCAGCGGGATTCGATGGGGTGGTGCGGCCGCAGCGCAGCGAGGCACGGCCCCGTCTAATCCCGTTGCGGGGAGAGGCGGCCGGGACCGCCTTTCCCCTCCAACGAAGATCTAGGCCGGCGCACGCCGGCACCGCAGGCCAGGGGCCCGCCCCTGGCCTCGCGCGAGGATCGTCACGCTATGCGCCAAGACCGCTTGCGGGCTTGGTCGGAGCCTTTCAGGCGGAGATAGAGCCGTGCCCGAAGGGACGCGCCCGATATTGCCCTTTAATGTCGAAATGACAGCGGATAGGTAGCGTTATGATATACAGATGATAGATAATTTCGCTTCGTCCCCCCTGCGTAACTGAAATGACGAAAGCCCCTCATCGCGCACCAGGGGAAGGGATGGACGGCGCGATCTAAATAGCGTATCTTAGCGCAAGGTAAGACCTTTTGCTAAGGAGGTCGCAATATGGCGGCGGCAACATCTATCAAGCTGGACGATAGCCTGAAAGGGCGAGTGCAACACTTGGCCGACGCGCGCCGGCGCAGCTCGCATTGGATCATGCGCGAGGCCATCACGCAGTATGTCGATCGCGAGGAAAAGCGCGAGGCGTTCAAGCAGGAAGCCATACAGGCATGGGAGGAATATCAGCAGACCGGCTTGCATGTGACGCTTGAGGAAGCCGACGCCTGGTTGGCGAAGCTGGAAGCGGGCGAGGACGCGGAACTACCTAAGTGCCACGTCTGATCTGGACGGCGAACGCGCTGAATAATGTTGACCGGCTGCATCGCTGGTTGAAGCCCAAGGATGCGGACGCCGCGCGCCGCGCGGTCGCAGCGATCCGGGGAGGGGTCAAGATTCTGGCGACATCGCCGCACATCGGGCGGCCTGCGGAAGATATGGACCCCGAATATCGGGAAAAGCTGATCGACTTTGGAGATAGCGGCTATGTCGTCCTCTATCGCCTCGATGGCGAGGCGGTGACGCTGCTGGCGGTTCGCCACCAAAAGGAGGCCGGCTATCCGTAAGGAGCCGATGCGCGGACTATGCGGGCGATCTTCATCCGCCACGGCGAATCCACCGGCAACGCCGGCGTGCCGTGCCATGATCTCGCGACGATCGGGCTGACGGAGCGCGGCCACGAACAAGCGCGCCAGGTCGCGGCGAGCTGGACGCAAGCGCCCGCCCTCATCGTCACCTCGCCCTATACCCGCACCCGGCAGACGGCCGCGCCCACGATCGCGCGCTTTCCCGGCGTGCCGGTCGAAGTCTGGCCGATAGAAGAGTTCACCTATCTGCAACCGTCGCGCTGGAACGGCACGCGCAGCGCCGAACGGATGCCGCACCTCGAACGCTATTGGAGCGAGGCCGATCCTGATTATTGCGACGGGGAGGGGGCGGAGAGCTTCGCCACCCTGCTCCGGCGCTGCGAGGCGGCGCTTGCCCGCCTCGCCGCCATGCCGTCCGCATCGCTGGTCTATGTGTTCGGGCATGGACAGTTCATCCAGGCCGCGCGCGCGATCATCGCCGACACGCATCTGGACGAACGCGCCAAGATGCGCGCCTTCTGGCGCAAAGGCGAGCCGCCCGCGATCAGCAACGCGCAGCGGGTAGGGTTCCACTGGCAGGATGGCTGCTGGGAATGTGCGCCGCCGATCGCCGCCTAGATCAACACCCGCTCCACCTCGTCCAGCGTCACATCATCGGGCCGCCGGTCATAGAGCTGGGTCGTGCGGGTCGAGCTATGGTTCGCCATCGTCGCGGCCGTCTCCAACGTGCCGCCATTCTTCAAATAGGTGGTGATCCCGGTCGCGCGGAAACTGTGGTTGCCGATCGCCGTCCCGATCCCGGCCGCCGCCGCGCGCCGGCGCACCATGGCGAACGCATTGGCCTGGGGCAGGGGGGTATCGCTTAGGCGCTTGGTGCCGCGCGCGATCGTACGGAACAGCGGCCCCTTGCGATCCTCGCGCAGCTCGCACCCGTCGATATAGGCGGTCAGATATTCCTCCAGATTGTGGTGGCAGGGCATTTCATGCCGCTTGCCGCCTTTCTCGTGCAGCCGCACCCATAGCCGCCGATTCTGCATGAACACGTCCTCGACACGGCAAGCGAGCGCCGCGCCGATCCGCGCGAAGCTATAGACCATGAGCGCGATCAGGGCGCGGTCGCGCAAGCCGGCATCGGTGGTCACGTCGATGCTGTCGAGCAAGCGTCGCGCCTCTTGCGCGTCCAGCACCGGCGTCTTGCCGCGCCGGACGCTGTACGCCGGCCCGCGCACCGACGAGGCCGGATTCACCGGCACCACCTGGCCCGTCACCAGCCAGTCGAACAAATGTTTCACGGCCGCGAGTTGCTGCTTGACGCTGGGCGCGGCGACCTCGCGCCCCAGCGCCTCGATCCAGGCCGCGACGTGAAGCGGCTGCACGCCGGCGAGCGACATGACGCCGCGCGCCGCTACCCAAGCCAGGAACTCGCCCGCCGCGCGCGCATAGGCGCGGCGCGTATGCGGGTTGCGGATCGTGACGGCGAAGAACTCCAGGAAACGCAACCGCGTGGCGTCGTCGGCCGCCGCGATCAGCGCCGGCAACGCCAGCGCCGGCGAGAGGATGAGCGAGGGCAGGGGCAGGGGGGTAAGCTCGTTCATCGCGATCACCGTTGCCAGCGTGCCGGCTCCGGTCTCGGCCGCGCCATTTCCTCGCGCAGCTCGGCCATCGCCTCGTCGTGGGGGAGCGCCGATTCCAGATTGGCGCGGGCCGCGTCGATCATGCGGCGCAACACCTCGTCGCGCAAATCGCGGTGCGGCTCCAGCTCCCGCGCCTCGGTGAAGATCGCGAACACCGCCTCGGCGGGGCTGGCGAACATGCCGCGCTCGATCCGTTCGAGCAGCCAGTCCGCCAGCGAGGTCGGCAGGAACGCCTCGAACTGCAAGCCGCCCGCGCGCGCCTGCTCGCGCAGCGCCTTGGCCTGGTCGCGCTCGGCGTAGTTGTCGGCGAAAGCCTCGTCGTCATCCTTGTGCATAAGCCCTCCCTCTTGGCGGTAGATCCGCGGAGCCGTTTAAACGGCCCCATGCCCGCTCCGCTAATATGTGATAAAGCGAGCGAGCAATTGCTGGCCGGCAGCTATGCCAAGCTCAACTTTGCTCGAATAGCCGAGGATCTCGATATCACGCGAGCTAACGTCCACTATCATTTTAAGAACAAGGAAAATCTTGCGATTGAAGTGTTTACGAGACACAAGGCTCGGACTTTATCCCAGTACCAGCAGTTGAGAGAGCGCTTCGCAGGCGACTTCGTTGGTTTTTTTCAACGAGATTGAAGTGTCATTCTGGACTGACGTTTATCACAATGACGATGGCAGTAGAGTGGTACTTCGGGAAATCGTTACCAGCGACGATTTACCCGAAGAGGTCGTAAAAGGGTGCAAAGAACTCTATGATGGAATCGCCGGGATCGTAAGAGACGCCGTCCAGGGAGCGGTCAAAAGCTCCCAGATCAGAAAAGATGTAGATGTCGACAGAGCGGCTGCCAAGGCAATGGTGATGATGACTGGCATCTTCACGAGCCGGCATTTTTTCGAAACGAAACAGGAAGCCAAACGATACCTGGGCGGGCTGCTTGTCGATTGGGCGACCAGCCTGCGCTAATCAGATGCGCTCCTCCGTTGCCCTGTCTACTTCGGACCGAACTCGACTGCCGCTTCACCTTTCCGCCAGACAAGCTTTTTCGGCAGCAAATCTGCGCGCCGGCTATCGGACAAGGACTTCAGTGTGCCGTCCGTAAGGCGCCCGCCTTCAAACCTCCGGCCTGGGCGAAGGTCAACCGCAGGCCAGGTCGGGGCCGCACGCGATGCTGACGCCGAATGCGTGACCGTGTCGCACATACCTTCGAGAGCCTCGCCACCGCCGAGATCTGGCCGCTCCTGTCTACGTGCAACAGGCCAACGCCATCCGAAACGGCTAGCGGCCATCCTCCAACGCGCTTCCAGACCAACCTATTTCCTGAGCTCGGCAAGGAGGGATCGGCATAGCGCCTGACCGTCGCGACCCGCGTCGTAAATGACACGGTCGGGGCGGAGCAGCACTGCATTGATCCGGTGCTCGTCGTACCACTTGCAGACGGTCTCGCTGGGGTCGAAAAAATCACAGTCGAGTTTGAGAACGACGCCCCCAAGTTCGCTCACGAATTGCCTCACCTCGGGACCAGTTGGACTGTCCGTGGAAATGAGCGCGAAGTTCAGGCCGATCAGATCGTCCATCCGCACGCGCTTGCCCTCAGCTGTCTCCACCCACGGCTGAAACATAGGTCCACCCGACAAGCGATGCTGCAGCCCCAAAAGGCCGCTTTTGTAGGAAGGCTTTCTGATCCAGTTTTTGAATAGGAGGCGGTTAACAAACTTGCTTTTCCGCGACAAAGCATAGGCCAGATTACGCAGTCCGATCTGCAACGGACTCGTGTTCTGCATTCTGATGCCCATGTCGACGGCAGCCTGGATCGTCTCGAGACTCTGCGGCCTGCGCTCTTCATCATATGTGTCCAGGATCCGATCGGAGCTCTTGCCTCGAAGCGCCAGATTCAATTTAAAAGAAAGATTGGCTGCGTCGCGCACACCCATGTTCAGGCCTTGCCCCGACCACGGTGGCGTAAGGTGCGCTGCGTCTCCTGCCACCATCAGCCGTCCGACCCGCCATTTACTCGGCATCCCAGCGTGAAACGTGTATGAGACGCTTCGGATCACGCGGAAGTTCTCCGGATCGAAACCTCGCGACCTGATCAGGTCTCTCGCAGCCTTTTGGTAGTCCTCATCAGTCTTCAGCTCCTGCCCGATTGTCTCGGAATGCTGCAGAAAATCAAAACGAACATGCCCGTGCAGTCCCTTGAACAGGACACCAGCTTCCTTGCCATCGAGCAGAATATATCCGCCTTGCGGTATCATCGTCCTGAAATAGACAGGGTCATCGACGATGGCGTCGACGACCAGATACTTTTTAGTATATTTCAGGTCTATCCTCGGAACGTTCATCGTTTTGCGCACGGTGCTCCTCGCACCGTCACACCCCACGACATATTTGGCGATGAGGGAATGTTCCTCGTCCGTGGCGCGATCCTTGCAGTTCAATTCGACCCGATCGCCTTGGTCGGTGATGCCAGTGACCTCGTGATTGAAATAAGCGGTTGCCGCGTTTTCGCCAGTCGCAAACTCCTCCCGCAGCGTCGCCTCCAAGCTCGGCTGGTGGAACAAGGTCATATGGCGATGGCCATGAAGGCCGGACAGGAGATCTTCTCCAACGCTACGCCGATCGAATCCACCAAGGCGTTTGCCACTTCGGTCAATCAATTCGAGGTCGGCCTGATAGATATGCCCTTCCGCTTTCAGGCGATCGAGGATGCCCGCGGATTGCATGATCCGCGTCGATTCATCATCAAATCCCATCCCTCGCGGCGCGTAGAAAATATCGGGCTCGCGCTCGAGAACCGCGACTTTATGCCCGTATTGCTTTAGTAGATTAGCCAGCAGAGCGCCGACGGGGCCGCAGCCGACAATAGCCACATCAAACTGCGAGGCTCGATCGCCCGGCTCGGTGGTCATTTCATTCTCCATTCCGCCGTTGTCGCAAAATTGAGGCTTGTCTTCCGGCAGTGTCTTTCAGGATGAACTCGGCTGTGCTCTTCGATGGTTGCGTTTCGAGGCATCTCGGATCCTTGAGCACTGAGAAAAGAACCTCCCAGGATTGCACGTCCATCCTTACTTGCATGGAAGTAAGTTTTCAACTCTGCATGTCAGATTTTGACAACGGGCGCTCGGCGTTCGAATGCGATTGCCCCGGCATCAAAGCAGCGTGGAACTTAAGCCCGCCCGGTCCGACAAGACCCTGGGGTCTGAAGCGACAGTCCGATGTGAGCCTGCGCGAAAACCGTTCTCGCCATTTCCCGTTCACCGGACCCGTATCCGGCCGGCTTGGGCAGAAGCCCCAGACAATCCGGAAGGCCAAGCATCGGAGGTGCCTGCCACGCCAGAATGGAACTGGCAGGCTCCGTTCTGACGTGGCAGCATCAAAAGCACATCAGCTGTCGAAGACCACGACCGGCGCCAACTCGGTGCGATCCGACGCCACCCGGAACGCCTTGTCTGTGTCTTCAAGGCGCCATCGAGAGGTGACTATCGGAGCGAGGTCATATTTGCCCTGCTCCATCAGCGCCACCATGCCGGGAATATCCCGCATGAAGTTGAGACCACCTTGCTGCCCGGCATGCACGGTACGCCCGGCATTCGCGAATGCTGCGGCGGGATAGGAAACATCGCCGATCTGACCGAACCCGAGGTAGACGACCTCGCCCCCTCGCCGTGTCATTTCCCACGCCTGCCGCATCGCCAATGTGCCCGTTGCATCAGGCGGCGTCTCCACCTTTGGAATATCCCCGGTCGGACCCGCGGCTTCGATCGTGAAATCGGCTCCCCGATTGTCGCGTGTTGCCCCAAAAGCTGCATTCACGAAGTCTGATTCGGCCTGCGGGATCCAGCCTCGGCCTCCCGACATGATGCGGCCGGTCGGGCCCTTGCACAATTCGCGAATGGTTTCGACGAGCCGATCGCCTAATGCATTCGGATCCAGGACGGTTGTAGCGCCGAGCCGCTTCGCCGACTCGCGACGGTGCTTGACCGGCTCGCTGACGATGATCTGTGCAGCGCCGACCAGACGGGCAGCCATGACGGCTGCGAGGCCCACGGGTCCGGCGCCCAGCACGACAACATTCGATCCTGGCAGGACCTTCATTACCGCCGTGGCACCACCGAAGCCGGTGGCCGCCGTGTCCCCCAGGAGCGACAGTTGATCGGCAGGAAGATCCGTGAAAATGGGACACAGATATTCTTCATAGCAGACGGTCAGCTCGGCCAATCCCCCGACTCCGACTTGCGCGATGATCTCGGAACCATCCGCACGAATGGCGATCTTCGGTGGAAACCCGTCGGGCACCGCAAACGCCCACTGGCAGTGATCGGCCCGGCCGTGCAGACACATGTAACAATTGCCACATTGCGGAACCACGCCGACGATGACCCGATCGCCCGGCTTCACCCGTCGCACGTCTGATGCCACAGCCTCGACAACACCAACGGCGGTATGGTTCGATATCTGCGGAACAGTGTCCGGGGCATATTTGGGTGCCGGATTGACGGCAGGGGTTCCACCAATACCGCGCTGACACAGCGAATAGCAGGGCGCTGAAGCCTCTGTGCGCACCACAACCTGTCGCGAGTGCAGCTCTTTGAGGCGAAGCTCCTCGACACCGGCCTTCCCGCCGACCCACAAGCCCTCTTGGACCCAAGCGCGAAACTTCCTTCCCGCTTGCTTGCCGGTCAGCACGGCTGGCGCCTGCGGCTTGGCGGCCGTCGCTTGGCCGCCCAGGAGCCCGACCGCACCCCCGGTCGCCAGCGCCGCACCGACCTTCAATGCCGCACGGCGGTGCATCCCCTGATCGGCCTTTTCGGCCACGAATTCGTCACCTGTGCGCGCATCCTGCTTGCCCCGCTGCTCCAAAGCCATTCCCCTCCAGTTCGAATTGTCGACGATCTTATCGAGTCACTCTAGACCCATACTTACTTGCGGGCAAGTAAGTATGGGTCTAGAGATATCGAGAAGGTCCGGCGCGCGGCAGCTAGGCGGCCGGACTTAGCCAGAACTGTGGCCACCATGCAGGACCCGGAGCACCGCAGTGGAGATTGCGGGACTGGGACGAAGGTAGAGGTGGAGAAGGAGACCAGGGAATGCAGGATAACATTGGCCTGTTCCTCACGAAGCGGGCCTTGTTGAACCCTGAGCGGGAAGCCTTCGTCGACGGTACTGGCAGCCTGCGGCTGACCTTCAAGGAACTCAACGAGCGCAGCAATCGCCTGGCCAATGCTTTCGTTGAGGCTGGGGTCAAAGTGGGCGAACGCGTCGGCATCCTGACGATGAACGGCGCCGAATTCGTGGAATCCTATTTTGCTCTGGCGAAGATCGGCGCCGTTGTCGTGCCGCTGAACTGGCGTCTCGTGCCCGACGAGCTGGAATTCATTCTACGCGACTCCGGAGTCAGTCGTCTGGTTTTCGACAACGAGTTTCAGAAAACTGCAGCCGAGCTCCATCGCCGGGGTGACAAGACCGATGTCGAGCACTGGTTACAGATCTGCGCCGAGGGCGAATGCGCGCCGTTTGCGAAAAGCTATTGCGATTTTCGGAACACCGGCACCGTTGCGGAGCCTCAAGTGCGCGCCGCCGGCGATGCGATCCTGTCGATCATGTATACTTCCGGGACCACGGGCCTTCCTAACCCGCCTTATTCACCAAAAGTGTCCTGAAGGGTTGGCGGGAGTGGCGTAAGCCTCTGATCTGAATTAGGAACTGGGTGTCTAAGCCGAACCTGCCGCAGGGCAGAAAATGCCACGGGCCACACCCGCCATGAACGATGATATCGCAAGCTCATTTGGATTCCCAGCAGTCGGCCGCAAGAAAATCACAGCTGCGTTCGACGGTGGCCGGCTTACCTCGGATGGCGGTGTTCTACTGCTTGCACAGGCCGAGCGCGCGATGGGGATTTGCCAGCGCCTGGCGGCTTGTATTGCCGATCCGCGCGATCCAGCGCGGGTGATCCATCGCCTGGATGACATTCTGCGTGCCCGTGTGTTCGCGATTGCGTGCGGCTATGAGGATGCCGATGATCTCGATGCTCTGCGCGACGATCCAGGCTTCCGCCTGGCGCTCGGCAAGCTGCCGGAATCGGGCGCGGGGCTGGCCAGCCAACCGACGATGAGCCGGTGGGAAAATGCACCGACTACGCGCGAACTGGCCAGCATGATGGCCGCGATGATCGACATCTACTGCGCCAGCTATCCCGCCCCTCCGACAGCGGTCACGCTGGATATCGACGACACGTGCGACGTCGTGCATGGCTATCAACAGCTCTCGTTCTGGAACGGGCATCATGGGGAGCGCTGCTTCCTACCGATCCATATCTACGACACCGCGACCGGCAGGCCGGTGGCCATGCTGCTGCGCACAGGCAAGACGCCTTCTGGAAAGGAGGCGGCGGGGCACATCCGACGCCTGGTGCGTCACCTGCGCCGTAATTGGCCCGATACCCACATCACTATCCGCGGCGACGGGCACTATGGTCGACCCGAGGTCATGGCCTACTGCGATGCGGCCCGCGTCGATTACGTGTTCGGCCTGCCCACCAATTCAGCGCTGCGCGCCGATCCCGCCATTGTTGCGGTCGCCGATGCCTGCGCGGTCAAGCGCGCCCAGCGTCAGTGTCCCGTCCTGCGCAACTATGCCGAGACCCGCTATGGGGCAAAGACCTGGAAGTGCCAGCGTCGCGTCGTTGCACGGATCGAGGCCAGCACGCTGGGCATGGACATCCGCTATGTCGTCACCTCGTTGGCAACAGGATCGGCCGAGCACATCTACGACACGCTCTACTGCGCGCGTGGTCAGGCCGAGAACCTGATCAAGCGCCACAAGTCCCAGCTCGCCAGCGACCGAACCTCGTGCCGCTCGGCCAATGCCAATCAGATGCGCCTGATACTGCACACTGCCGCATACTGGCTGCTATGGCGCATCCAGCAGGCGATGCCCAGGACCGCTGCTCTGGCAAGCGCGGAGTTTACCACCTTGCGCCTGCGGCTGCTCAAGGTCGCTGCGCGCGTCGTAGAAAGTGCTAGCCGCATCCGCATTGCCTTCGCTTCCGCCTGTCCGGATGCCGACCTGTTCCGCGCCCTCGTTCTCCGGCTGAAGCCTGCGCCGACGTAGCCCATGCGGCAGCGCCGCAGAACTCCGAGCCCAGCCCTTCAACCCGAAAAGCCCATCAATCCGAATGCGGTGAAACAAACGCCAGCGATGCCGGTCGTCCGCGCAATACAGCCAGCCGCAGCAAATGCCCAGAGCGGACCCGAAACCGAGCGTCGTGAATAAGAGAGGCTAAAGGCCCGGACGCCCAGCTGTGGGTCCGGCAACCGATCAGCCCTCGCCCGCCGTGCGACGACTTCAAGACGCAGAGCTTCGCGATCAGCAGCCCCAATTTCATGACTGCGTTGGATCACCAGATCATGAAGTGCGGTCAGGTCTTGAGAAGGCAGGACTGGATCTGCCAAGGATGGTGCCTCCGGCGGCAGGGCCAGATCGGGGAAGTTCGATTGCAGTAGCGCTCGCGCCTGTTCCATATCAGCCAGGCTGGCTGCCGCGACACCCTTCGCCTGATCGAGCGCCGCCTGGGCCTGGTCGGTGTCGAGCATCGATGCATCGCGTAGCTGGACTCGCCTCTTCACGGCAGCGAGACCACGTTCGAGTAATGCGACGTTCGATTGATCCGTACGATTGAGCTCGCTTGCCGTCAGCCAGTCGTACCAGAGCTGCGACAGATACAAGGCCGCCTGATGGCGCGTATCTTCCATCCGGTTTTGCGCGACTTCGACACCAAGCTGGCCTGCCTCGCGATCCAGGGCAGCCTTCCCGGGCAGGCGAAAGGATCGACTGACCGTGCCGTCGAACTCCGTATAATTCCGCTCCAGCCGCACGTCACGATTGATGTAGCTTCCGGTGAGCTGGACCTCGTGAGGGCCAACGCGGAGCATATCGCTCGCCGCCGATGCAGCGCCGACGCGCTTGCCCGCTGCTTCGACCGTCGGATGCCCGTCGAGCGCCTTCACCACCTGCTCCTCAGGCGGCAAGGACCATTGAAGACCCGTCGCTTGCGCGTGCGCGGCAGTTGCGAGCGCAGTCGCTATCGAGATGGATAGCGGCAAGAGGGCAGTCAGCTTCTTCATGAAATCCTCCCGCGCTCGATGATCGGCAAGGAGTGCCAGCGCACAGGTTGTTTGCGGCGCGATGAGGCAACCGCAGCGATTATGGCGGGGATCATGGAATCCTCGACCACGAGTTCGAATGCGATCCGATGGAGGACTCCTCTTACCTGCTCATGCGTTCCAGCATCGCTGAAGTCGCGGCCGAGAACGGCTTCCTCACGGCGATGGATCGGCGCGGACGCAACGGTTCGAATAGCCTCCACCAGAGTTCCCGCATCCGGAGGAGAACAGTGAAGGACTAGCAGAAGCTCAGCCATTGGCCAGCACCTCTTCGAAATCCTGCTCGCTGCGGCCTTCTCCGAACCTTTCGAAAAGGATCGGGAGAAGTACCAGAGTGAGCAGCGTGGACGTGACCAGCCCGCCGATGACCACAATGGCAAGCGGGCGTTGAATCTCGGATCCTGGACCCGTCGCGAACAGCAGGGGGACCAGGCCGAAAGCGGTAATACTCGCGGTCATTAGGACGGGACGGAGGCGCCGCTCGGCACCCAGGCGCACCGTCTGCGTCATGCTCTGCCCCTCCTGACGGAGCTGGCGGAAATAGGAGACCAGCACCAACCCGTTCAGCACCGCGATGCCAAGCAGAGCAATGAAGCCGACGGAAGCAGGCACTGACAGATACTCTCCCGATGCCCAGAGCGAGATCAGCCCTCCGACCATGGCGAAGGGAATGTTGACCAGGATCAGCGTGGCGGCCCGCAGCGAACGCAAGGTGGCGAGCAGGACGAAGAAGATAAGGAGCAGCGCGACGGGAATGACCATCATGAGCCGAGCCGATGCACGCTGCTGATTTTCGAACTGGCCACCCCACACGATGCGATAGCCGGCCGGGAGCGGCACCTTGCTCGCGACTGCGGCTTTCGCCTCGTCCACATAACCCACCAGATCACGACCAGAGACGAAGGCCTGGACCAGAGCGAAGCGGGAACCATTCTCATGGTCGAGCTTCACCGGACCCTGCGTATGCTTCACCTGCGCCATGTCGCTGACCCGGGCGAGCGTTCCACCCGGCGTCATGATCTGCAGGTCTTCAAACCGGGTCGCATCATTGCGGATGCTTTCGTCACCGCGGATGACGATCGGGATCCGCTTCTGACCTTCGGCGACGATACCGGACCGAACGCCTTCCACCTGCGCGCGCAAGGTGTCCTGCAACTGATCGATCGGCATGCCAAACCGGCCTGCGGCTGCTCGGTCGATGTCGAGCTGCAGGTAGTCCACGCTGTCGTTCGCGACCGTCAACACTTCCGTCGCGCCGCGCACCTGGCCCAACTCATGCTGCACGCGACCTGCAAGATCCGCGAGGACCGCCGAATCCGGTCCGAAAATCTTGACAGCCAGGTCGCCCCGGGCGCCGGTCAGCATTTCCGAGACACGCATTTCGATCGGCTGCGTGAAACTGGGCTGGATGCCAGGCAGGCCATCGACGGCCTTGCGGATCTGCTCCAGGACGAACTCCTTGCTGCCACGCCACTCAGACTGCGGCTTCAGACGGACGAAGGTGTCGGTCTCATTAGGTCCCATCGGATCAAGGCCGATTTCGTCAGCACCAACCCGCGCGATGACTTCCTGCACCTCGGGAACCCCCATCAACGCGCGCTCGACCGCCTTGTCGCCCTCAACGGACTGGGCAAGGCTGATGGAGGGCAGCTTCGTCAGCTGCACGATGACTGACTGTTGATTGCTGCTGAGAAGTGACCCGGGGTTTTCATCGAGAAGTGACCCACCTTGCGATTATGTTTCGGATGTCAGGGGTGGGTCAAGATGGGGTTTTCTCCTTCCGGGTTTTGGGCTGCTGAGCGGAGCTGTTCTTGAACCTGAAGCTGTCGTTGCCGGTCTCGAGGATGTGGCAGTGATGGGTGAGCCGATCGAGGAGCGCGGTGGTCATCTTGGCATCTCCGAACACGGTGGCCCATTCGCTGAAGCTGAGGTTGGTGGTGATGATGACGCTGGTGCGCTCGTAAAGCTTGCTCAGCAGATGGAACAGCAGGGCGCCGCCTGAGGCGCTGAACGGCAGATAACCAAGCTCGTCGAGGATCACGAGATCGGAGTGGGCAAGCCTTCCGGCGATCTGCCCTGCCTTGCCCTGCGCCTTCTCCTGTTCCAGCGCGTTGACCAGCTCGACCGTGGAGAAGAACCGCACGCGCTTGCGATGATGCTCGATGGCCTGGACGCCTAGGGCGGTGGCGATGTGGGTCTTGCCGGTTCCGGGTCCGCCGACCAGCACGATATTGTCGGCCACGTCCATAAACTCGCAGCGGTGAAGCTGGCGGACCAGCGCCTCGTTGACCTCGCTGCTGGCAAAGTCGAAGCTCGCCAGATCGCGATAGGCCGGGAACCGTGCGATCTTGAGCTGATAGGATACCGACCGCACTTCCCGTTCGGCAGTCTCCGCCTTCAAAAGCTGGGACAGGATCGGGACGGCCGCGTCGAACGCGGGCGCGCCTTGCTCCATGAGATCGGTGACGGCCTGCGCCATGCCATGCATCTTGAGGCTGCGCAGCATGACGATGATGGCGCCGCTGGCGGGATCATGACGCATGGCGGTTCTCCCCGCGCAGCGCATCATAGCGTTCCACATTGGCAAGGGGCTCGCTGACCAGCCTCAGCGCCTGGGGCGCCGTGATCGGCGGTGTCGTCAGCGGCTTGCCGTCGATCAGCCGGTGCAGCAAGTTGAGGATATGGGTTTTGGTCGGAACACCGGACTCCAGCGCCATGGTAACCGCGCGCAGTACGACCTGCTCGTCATGATGCAGCACCAGGGCAAGGATCTCGACCATCTCTCTGTCGCCGCCGGGAGCGCGCAACAGATGGCGCTGTAACCGCTGGAAGGCATCGGGCATCTCTAGGAACGGCGCGCCATTGCGCAGGGCGCCAGGCTTGCGCTGGACCACTGCCAGATAATGGCGCCAGTCATAAACAGTGCGTCCTGGCCCATCATGGGATCGTTCGATGATGCGCTGGTGTTCGCACAGCAACTGCCCCTCGGCCACCACGAGGAAGCGGTCGGGATAGAGCCGCACGCTGACAGGGCGGTTGGCAAAGGATGCCGGCACGCTGTAGCGGTTGCGCTCCAGATGGACGAGGCAGGTCGGTGAGACCCGCTTGCCATATTCGACAAAGCCGTCGAACGGCCTGCCCATCGGCATCAGGCTTGCCACCTCCTCGGCCCAGGCATCAGCGACAGAGCCCGGTTCGATCCCGTGCGGGATATCCTGCCACAGCGCCTTGCAGCGATCCTCCAGCCAGCTGTTCAGGGCGTCGAGCGTCTCGGTCTGGGGAACGGGCTGCCACAGGCGATGCCGCGCATCCTGGACGTTCTTCTCGACCTGCCCCTTCTCCCAACCCGCTGCCGGATTACAGAACTCTGCCTCGAACAGATAATGGCTCACCATCGTGAGGAAGCGGGCGTTGACGGTCCGATCCTTGCCGCGCCCGACCTTGTCGACGGCAGTGCGCATGTTGTCATAGATGCCGCGGCGCGGCACCCCGCCCAGCACGCGGAACGCGTGATTATGGGCGTCGAACAGCATCTCGTGGGTCTGGAGCAGATAGGCTCGAACGAAGAAGGCCCGGCTGTAGCTGAGCTTGAAGTGTGCAACCTGCAGCTTGGTGCGGACACCATCGATGATCGCCCAGTCCTCGCTCCAGTCAAACTGGAATGCTTCACCCGGTGCGAACGACAACGGCACGAAGGTGCCCTTGCCGCTCATCTGCTGCTGGCGGCGATAATCATCGCGCCAGGCACGAGCAAAGGCCGCGACACGGCCATAGGACCCGTCAAAGCCCAGGCTCACCAGATCGGCATGCAACTGCTTGATCGTGCGCTTCTGCTTGCGCGATCGGCCCATCTCTCGCCTGAGCCAGACCGTCAGCCGATCGACGAACGGATCCAGCTTGCTCGGCCGCTCGGGCACTTTGAACTGCGGCTCGACTGTGTCTGACCGCAGATATTTACGGACCGTGTTGCGGGATAGACCGGTACGCTTGGCTATCTCCCGGATCGACAGATGATCGAGGTAATGCCAGCGCCGGATGACGCTCAATAATGCCATGTCCAACACTCCATGGTCCCCCGCTCAAAGCCAGGGACGTGTTCAAACATGGGTCACTTCTCAGTGAAAATTACTGGCTTCCCCGGGTCACTTCTCAGCGGCAATCAACAGAGAACGCTCCGCTTGAACGCCACGGCCTTCAATTACGTATATAAAAACCTTCAGGTCCAGCAGTTCGACGCTTCGGTCATTCAGATACGGACGTTCAATGCGGGGGAATTGACCACCCGCGGGGTCGAAGCTGATATGCTTTGGAAGACTCCGGTCGAAGGTCTGACGCTGCGCGGCGCGGTCGCCTATACGAACACGAAATACACCGGCAAGTTCGTCAACCTCGACGGCGAGGATATGGATGGGGAAAAAGGCGAACGAAATGCCGAATGGACGGGCTTCGTCGGCGGGACCTACAAGCGACCGTTAAGCGGGAATGTGATGATCGCCCTGGATAGCGATCTGCGTTATAGCGATGGCTATTCATTGGCACCGTTCAAGAACAGTTTGAGGCAAGACAGCTACTGGTTGCTGGATGCTTCACTCCGGCTTTACACCAGCGACAGTCGGTTTGAAGTGGCTCTGATCGGGAAAAATCTGACCGACGAGATTGTCGCGTACGAGGCTCAAGCGCGCCCCTTTGCTTGCGCCCCCGATCCCGGCGGGATGTTGCCCTGCAATCCGGCCCCCAAACAGGTCGCTCTGGACCAGACCGTCGCAACCTCGCTCGGAAGACAGCTGACCTTGCAATTCACCTATCGATTCTGAGACGTACTCCGGCTCCACAAGCCCGCGGGCTTGTGGAGCTGTCACCACGTGGTGGGCAGCTAATGCGTCTCGGCGGAGAGTGCTGGGCCAGTGCCGCCCATATCCTGCCGTTGCTTGCGGTAGCTGCCCGGCGACATCCCGCACCAGCGCTTGAAGGCTTTGCCGAAGTTTGCCGGATCGTCGAAGCCGATCGCCGCAGCAATCTCCTTGATCGCCAGCTGATCGTTCTCGAGCATTTCGCGGGCGCGACAAAACAGAAAACGATCGGTAATCTCCTGATAGGTCGTGCCGAGCCGTCCCAGGCGCCTTATGAGGGTTCGCTGCGCGATGTGAAGCTTGTCTGCTACCTCGCTTAAGGTCGGCGTATCCGTCATCCCAGACCCACGTGGCGGAAACGTGCCGGTCAAGCGTCTTAAGAGGGGGCGTTGCGCCCGGCGATCTTGGGGAAGTGCCAGGGCATGAGGGAATCGAGGTCCTTGTTGCTATGACCGTTGGCAAGCTTGGTGAGGGTGGCGGTGAGCCAGGCGAGCGGATCGACGTCCGAGAGTTTGCACGTTTCGAGAAGGCTGGCGAGCACCGCCCAATTGTCTGCCCCGGCATCGCTGCCGGCGAACAACGAGTTGCGGCGCGACAGGGCAATCGGGCGGATGCTTCTTTCGACCGTGTTGGTATCGAGCTCGACGCGGCCGTCGAGCAGGCAATAGGTGAGCTGCTGCCAGTGGTTGAGCATATAGTTGATCGCTTCGGCCATCTTGCCCTTGGCGCTGAACCGGCCGAGGTTCTTCGAGAGATAGTCGCGCAGGTTATCGAACAGCGGCTTCAGTATCAGCTGCCGCCCTTCGAACCGCGCCTCGGGCGAGGTGTCCCTGAGCGTCGCCTCGATCTTGTAGATCGCCGAGAAGCGACGGAGCACCTCGTCGGCAACGGGCTCCTTTTCGCGGAAATCGTAGAACTTGCGCCGCGCGTGAAGCAGGCAGAATGCGAGGGTGACGCCATTGCGGCGCTTGATCTCATTGTAGCCGGCATAGCCGTCCACCTGGAGCACCCCGGCGAAGTCGCCGAGATGGTCGATCGGATGCATGCCGCCGCGGCCGGCGGCGTACATGTAGACGACGGCGGGCGGCGCGAGTCCGCCCCATGGCCGATCGTCGCGGGCATAGGCCCACAGCTGGCCGCTCTTGGTCTTGCCGGTCCCGGGCGCCAGCACGGGCATGCGCGTCTCGTCGGCGAACAGCTTCACCGAACTTCGCAGCTCGGCGAGCAGATGCTGCCTGAGCGGAGTCAGCCACCATCCGACGCGCCCGACCCAGTCGGCGAGCGTTGCCCGGTCGAGATCGATCCCCTGGCGGGCGTAGATCTGGGCTTGCCGGTAAAGCGGAAGGTGATCGGCGTAGCGCGCGACGATGACCTGGGCGACGAGCGCGTCGGTGGGCAGGCCCTGATCGACGATGAAGCTTGGCGCCGGCGCCTGGGTGACGCCGCCCTCGTCGCAGCCGCGGCAGCCATAGCGCGGACGGCGGGTGACCAGCACGCGGAAGATGGTGGGCACGACGTCGAGGCGCTCGGTGACGTCCTCGCCGATGACATGAAGATCGTTGCCGCAGCAGGCACACTGCTTGTCTTCGATGTCGACGACCTGCTCGATACGCTCGAGATGGGCGGGCAGCGCTCCACGGTTGTTGCGGCGGCGGCGCTTTGTCTCGCCGGTCGCGTCAGCCTGGTCGATCAGCGCTTCGAGCCCGGCCTCGGCGCGCGACAAGGCAGCTTCGAGCTCTTCGAGCACGAGCTGGTACTGGTCGGGATCGAGCCGCTCGGCGCTCTGGCCGAAACGGTGGCGCTTGAACTGGTCGAGAATGTCGTTGAGGCGCTTGACCTCATCGCGGGCGGCCGCGAGCGCGTCCTCCATCTCGGCGGCCTTCGCCTCGGCGATGACGGCGGCGTGTTCGGCCGCTTTCGCGGTGGCGAGCGCGATGATCTCGCGCGCCTCAGCTTGGGCCGCAGCGCGGGCGAGCGCCTCGTTCTCGGCGTTGATGCGAACGATCTGCTGGTCGCGTTCGGCCGCCTCGGCGGTCAGCTTCGCGATGGTCGCGAGCAGCGCAACTGGGTCTTTGCAGGAGGCCGTCAGCGGGTCCATGGCAGGCATCGAATCACATGCGTAACGACGCGTCCAGCGCAGTTGACTCGGCCTGTCGCGACTATCTCACGCATCAGCGAAACCCTCGATTTTAGGCGGATTTACGCGCCTTGGCGCGCGGTGCCGACGCCAGTCCATGCCCGAGGTGAGTGCTGCCATCTGCGCCGCCGTGATCGAAAAACTGCCATCGACCGCCGGCGGCCAGGCGAATCCTTCGGCGGCCTCGGCGCGCTTGGTCATCAGCCAGATGCCGGTGCCGTCGAACCACAGAATCTTCAGCCTGTCCTTCCTCTTGGAACGAAAAATATAGGCGACTCCGCGCCACGGATCCTGGCTCAACTCGTGCTGGACCTTGGCCACCAGCGTGTCGATGCCGCAGCGGAAATCGATCGGCTTGGTGTAGATCAGCACCTTGGCGTCGCTGCCCGGCCCGATCATCGCGCCCTCAGCAGCGCTGCGATTACCGAGGCGACCAGCGTCGAACTTGCGCCGTGGGCGACCATCACTGGCACGCCGCGCACTTCCATTGCGACCTGCACCACCGCGTCCGGCAGCAGCCGCGCGTTCGCGGCCTCCGGTTCGAGCAGCACCGCCGGCACCGATGTCGGCTCGATGACCGCCGGCAGGAACATCGCCCTGTCCTCGCGCGCCGCGTCCTCCGCCATCTCGCGCAACTGTATCCGTCATCCCAGACCCACGTGGCGTAGATGGCCATGAGCTTTGAGTGTCCCGCGTGCATATCGCGTAATTTGATTCGGCGGGGTGACTGTGGAGCAAGAGATCGACGGCAGTGGCGGCGTGGAGAACGGGCGCCGACGGCGCTGGACGCTGGAAGAGAAGCGCGCGGTGGTGGAGCTGTCGCTCGATCCGGCGTGCAGCATGGCGGAGGTGGCCGCGTGTTTCGATGTCCTTCCGGCCCAGATATATGCCTGGCGCCGCGAGTTGCGCGAGATGGCGGAGGACGCGGCGCGCGAGGACAGGGCGATGTTCCTGCCGGCGGTCATCGAGCCGACATCGGTGCCGGCGGTGCTGCTCGAACCGGAGGCCGCGAACGCGCGGCTGCTGCCGGACGCGGTGGTGCAGGTCGCAATGGAAGTGCGCGGCGTGCCAGTGATGGTCGCCCACGGCGCAAGTTCGACGCTGGTCGCCTCGGTAATCGCAGCGCTGCTGAGGGCGCGATGATCGGGCCGGGCAGCGACGCCAAGGTGCTGATCTACACCAAGCCGATCGATTTCCGCTGCGGCATCGACACGCTGGTGGCCAAGGTCCAGCACGAGTTGAGCCAGGATCCGTGGCGCGGAGTCGCCTATATTTTTCGTTCCAAGAGGAAGGACAGGCTGAAGATTCTGTGGTTCGACGGCACCGGCATCTGGCTGATGACCAAGCGCGCCGAGGCCGCCGAAGGATTCGCCTGGCCGCCGGCGGTCGATGGCAGTTTTTCGATCACGGCGGCGCAGATGGCAGCACTCACCTCGGGCATGGACTGGCGTCGGCACCGCGCGCCAAGGCGCGTAAATCCGCCTAAAATCGAGGGTTTCGCTGATGCGTGAGATAGTCGCGACAGGCCGAGTCAACTGCGCTGGACGCGTCGTTACGCATGTGATTCGATGCCTGCCATGGACCCGCTGACGGCCTCCTGCAAAGACCCAGTTGCGCTGCTCGCGACCATCGCGAAGCTGACCGCCGAGGCGGCCGAACGCGACCAGCAGATCGTTCGCATCAACGCCGAGAACGAGGCGCTCGCCCGCGCTGCGGCCCAAGCTGAGGCGCGCGAGATCATCGCGCTCGCCACCGCGAAAGCGGCCGAACACGCCGCCGTCATCGCCGAGGCGAAGGCCGCCGAGATGGAGGACGCGCTCGCGGCCGCCCGCGATGAGGTCAAGCGCCTCAACGACATTCTCGACCAGTTCAAGCGCCACCGTTTCGGCCAGAGCGCCGAGCGGCTCGATCCCGACCAGTACCAGCTCGTGCTCGAAGAGCTCGAAGCTGCCTTGTCGCGCGCCGAGGCCGGGCTCGAAGCGCTGATCGACCAGGCTGACGCGACCGGCGAGACAAAGCGCCGCCGCCGCAACAACCGTGGAGCGCTGCCCGCCCATCTCGAGCGTATCGAGCAGGTCGTCGACATCGAAGACAAGCAGTGTGCCTGCTGCGGCAACGATCTTCATGTCATCGGCGAGGACGTCACCGAGCGCCTCGACGTCGTGCCCACCATCTTCCGCGTGCTGGTCACCCGCCGTCCGCGCTATGGCTGCCGCGGCTGCGACGAGGGCGGCGTCACCCAGGCGCCGGCGCCAAGCTTCATCGTCGATCAGGGCCTGCCCACCGACGCGCTCGTCGCCCAGGTCATCGTCGCGCGCTACGCCGATCACCTTCCGCTTTACCGGCAAGCCCAGATCTACGCCCGCCAGGGGATCGATCTCGACCGGGCAACGCTCGCCGACTGGGTCGGGCGCGTCGGATGGTGGCTGACTCCGCTCAGGCAGCATCTGCTCGCCGAGCTGCGAAGTTCGGTGAAGCTGTTCGCCGACGAGACGCGCATGCCCGTGCTGGCGCCCGGGACCGGCAAGACCAAGAGCGGCCAGCTGTGGGCCTATGCCCGCGACGATCGGCCATGGGGCGGACTCGCGCCGCCCGCCGTCGTCTACATGTACGCCGCCGGCCGCGGCGGCATGCATCCGATCGACCATCTCGGCGACTTCGCCGGGGTGCTCCAGGTGGACGGCTATGCCGGCTACAATGAGATCAAGCGCCGCAATGGCGTCACCCTCGCATTCTGCCTGCTTCACGCGCGGCGCAAGTTCTACGATTTCCGCGAAAAGGAGCCCGTTGCCGACGAGGTGCTCCGTCGCTTCTCGGCGATCTACAAGATCGAGGCGACGCTCAGGGACACCTCGCCCGAGGCGCGGTTCGAAGGGCGGCAGCTGATACTGAAGCCGCTGTTCGATAACCTGCGCGACTATCTCTCGAAGAACCTCGGCCGGTTCAGCGCCAAGGGCAAGATGGCCGAAGCGATCAACTATATGCTCAACCACTGGCAGCAGCTCACCTATTGCCTGCTCGACGGCCGCGTCGAGCTCGATACCAACACGGTCGAAAGAAGCATCCGCCCGATTGCCCTGTCGCGCCGCAACTCGTTGTTCGCCGGCAGCGATGCCGGGGCAGACAATTGGGCGGTGCTCGCCAGCCTTCTCGAAACGTGCAAACTCTCGGACGTCGATCCGCTCGCCTGGCTCACCGCCACCCTCACCAAGCTTGCCAACGGTCATAGCAACAAGGACCTCGATTCCCTCATGCCCTGGCACTTCCCCAAGATCGCCGGGCGCAACGCCCCCTCTTAAGACGCTTGACCGGCACGTTTCCGCCACGTGGGTCTGGGATGACGGATACGCGCAACTCGCGGCGCCAGGCATATATCTGGGCCGGAAGGACATCGAAACACGCGGCCACCTCCGCCATGCTGCACGCCGGATCGAGCGACAGCTCCACCACCGCGCGCTTCTCTTCCAGCGTCCAGCGCCGTCGGCGCCCGTTCTCCACGCCGCCACTGCCGTCGATCTCTTGCTCCACAGTCACCCCGCCGAATCAAATTACGCGATATGCACGCGGGACACTCAAAGCTCATGGCCATCTACGCCACGTGGGTCTGGGATGACGGATACGCTGTTAAGAGCGGTCCCAGCCATCACCGCAAGGCGTGCCTCACCGGATGAATACGCCGCGCAAGGTGAGCCAGTCAGAGATCTGCCCGATGACAGTCTTCGCATCCGGCGTTGGATTTACGCCGACATAGTCGCGTTTGAGGGGTGTGACCGAAGGCTTCAGCCATGCCACTTGATTGTGGAGGGCGAGCTGACTGGGGTCGTGCGCGGCACGAGGCCGTTGTCGCGGGAGAAGGCTCAGGTGCCGCGTGCAGTGTAGCAGCAGCCGTTGTCGGTCAGCCACCCGCTATGATCGCTGTCCGACCGTCTTCTTCTCCGCCATTGCCCTGGCCGCCACCGCCATCTTCTGGCTTTGATCAGTGAGTACTGACCCTAACGACCAAGCGACTTTGCTGTGACCCCCGCGATTCCCCAGTTCTCCTTAGGTAGCTCCTGGATCCACACCCGCACATTCTCCTTTGGCGCTCCAACGGCTTCGACGAGTGCTTGCGTAACTTTCTCGATAATGGCCCGTTTTTGGTCCTCGGTGCGGCCCTCAAGAATAAAGATTTGCGCAAAAGGCATATTTTATACTCCAAATCGATTTAGAATATTCTGTTTAGCGAGAAGGTTTTGCTTAGCCCCACAACTTGAGGTTGGGGAACGCGCTATCCGCCGTCTTCGCTTCCACCCGAACGACGCTTAAGTCGGTATGCATACTGAGGTCGAGTGAGACCGAGAATTCGCGCTCCTTCAGAAACATTCCCGTCCGCTTTAGAGATTGCCTTCTCGAGCAATAGGTCTTCAACCGTATTAAGACTTACGCCTGTATCAATAAGATTATCTAACAGACCACTTAAGTCGGGTCGCTCATAGAACCCACTAATCCCCTTACCTCTCCGGCTTCTTTCCAAACTACCGTCCGCTGCCATCGATAGCAGCTCGGCATCCAAGGGCTCACCGGCCGTAAATAAATGAGAGATATCGATAGCTTCTCCATGAGGAGCTAAGATTACCCCACGTTCAATCATGTTCTCAAGCTCGCGGACGTTCCCGGGCCAGGAATATGAAAACAAAGCCCCAATAGCTCTTTGCGTAAAACCACTATGCGGCTTTCCATGTCGTGTCGTAAACAGCTCAAGAAAATGCTCCATCAAGAGCGAGATGTCCGCTCGTCTTTCCCTTAAGGGTGGGATGATGATTGGAAAAACATTTAACCGATAGAACAGATCTTGCCGGAACTCCCGTGCTTCCACACGTTTACGCAGGTCTTCATTGGTTGCCGCCACGACTCGAACATCGATCTTACGCGTTTTGGAGTCGCCAAGCCGCTCAACCTCGCGCTCCTGCAGCACACGAAGAAGTTTTCCCTGTGCGGGCAACGAAAGTGTGCCAATCTCGTCGAGAAAGATTGTACCGCCATCAGCTCGCTCGAAGCGCCCTGGCCGGTCTTCAGTAGCGCCCGTATACGCTCCCTTTGTCACGCCGAAGAGCTCTGCTTCGATAAGTTGCTCCGGAACAGCCGCGCAATTCACAGCTATAAACGGGCCTGCTGGCCGAGATGATATCCGTTGCAAAGTTCGCGCAAAAACCTCTTTGCCTACTCCACTTTCACCTAGGAGGAGTACGGATGCATTCGTCGGGGCGACCTTTTCAAGCATATGGCAGACCAGATTAAACCCTGCTGACGCTCCGACCAGCCCGCGTGCCGACGCGATCGCAGTCGGCCGCCCTTCCACGGTCACGGTTTCACCCTGGGCAACTTGGCTCGTTGCCGAAAAACTTCTAGGATTCACGAATTGGTGCGGTTGTAAGTATGGCAAATCGTCAGCGGCCTCCCGTCCCCACTCCGGGACGGGCTTTCCAATGATGCGACAGAAAGTGTGGCCTGTTGCACGACATTCCACTTCTCTGAAGGCGATAGGGCGGCCTACAAATGCAGATGTATATCCGGAAGCATACCCAATTTGGGTCCAGCACGCTGCCTCACTTGTAACACCAAATGAGTCGATGTGAACCTCATCCTCCCAGCTGTCGTGCCAAATGAATTCTCCATAGAAATGCCCTGTCTTCGGGTCAGACTGAACCGATACCGGTTCAACCCTGCCGACTCCCTCAAGACCATGTAACTGCGGTCCGACAAGAAAGAACTCGTCAAACGAGCGCTGCCCTCTGATCCTCACAGCGAGTTCTGCGTCTTGCACGCCTGATGCGTATCCGACTCTCGTCAATAGCGCCCTTGTCGCCGCCATCCCGATCGTGGTAACTAGCTCCTCGCGGAGCGCGCGCATCGACCGCGTATGCATCAACACCATTCGATCATTACCCAGCCAGATGTGGCCCGTGCCAGGCGAAAACCGCAGCTGGTCGGTAAGATCTTTGATATCGGGTAATTCGATTGCGCCCTTCATAATGCCTTCCCGACAGGGTTGATCATATGAAATCTCATTCGCGAGAGGCGGTATCGAGTCAATGTTTGCCACGCAGCTCTCCATCCTCATTTTCTTCATATGGTAAAATCTTCAAGAGGTCGAGTCAAGGTCTATTAGCTATTTGGTCCAATCGTGCCTATCGCCCGTCGCCGCGAACGACTGTGAACAGCCATAATTCACTGCATTGCCCGCCCACTGCGAGGCGTTCGTACGAGCCATAATTTGCTGCATTCCCAGGATGGGCGTCGCCTTGGTCTCAATCGCACCTATGCAAGCTTGGCCAGCAGACGCCCCGCAGCGCCGTGCTCGGCGGCGAGATTGCGGTTGTACGCGAGCGGCATACGCGGCGACTGCCAGCGTAACGCGTCCATGATCCCCGCCAAATCCTCGCCGCTCGCGAACAGGTCCTGATTGAGCCCGATCCGTGTCGAGTGCGCGCTGACTCCCTTGAGCAGCCGGGCGAGATCCTCCCCGGTCAGATCGGGCAATGCGCCCAGATCGAACGCGCGCTGGATGATCGACCGGAAGATTGGCCCGATCGATCCCGGGTGCAGCGCCATGGTGCCGATGTCATATTCGACGCGCGCCTTCACCGCGGGCTTGGAGAGCGTCTTGCGCAAATCCCAGGTCTCGCGGCCCGAGATGCTGTCGATCAGCCGACCGCGCACAGCGGCGCGCGCCTTGTAGCGCCGCACCTGCTGTGAACGGACAAAGAACACTGCATCCGACACCCCACGCCAATTCACCTGACCGACAAAATTCTCTGCACCGGCGTTATTTCCTGACACCCTTCAACATACGCGCCGCCGCGTTGGACGACGGAGCGAGCTTGCGGCCGTAGCGGAGTGCAGTGGCGGTCGAGGTCCATCGCAATGCCTGCGCGATCGGTCCCGCATCCTCGCCATTGGCGAACAGATCCTGGGTCAGGCCGACGCGCAACGAATGCGTGCTCAGCGCATCGATCGCATGGTCGAGATCGGCGCCCATGAGATCGACCAGGCCCTGGTCGGCTGCGGCGAGCGCCGTGCGCTTGATGATCAGCCGCATCGCCGCCGGCGTCAGCGCGCGCTCGCCAATTCCGTAGGTCACCGTGGCCGCGCGCGCAGGCCGCGCCGCCATGCGTTCCCGATCGACCCGGGCATGATAGGCCAGATCCTCGATCGCGAGCGCCCGGCGCGCTTCGCGGGGTTTGGTCCGGATCACCGCTACGCGGCGGAACAAGGCGCCCGCGCGGATTGATGCGGCCTCGCGCCAAAGAGCGACACGCCGCATCGTGTCGGGCGACAGCCACACCCAGGCCCCTTGCCCTTCCTGGTCGGTTTTCGAGTGGGGCACCTCGAGCAGCCCCGATCCATCCTCTTGCGCTTCCATCAATTCGACGGCGACGGCCACCAGCTCCGATACGCGCAAACCCGCATCATAGCCGAGCGACAGGATCGCCGCGTCGCGCAGGCCAGCGACGTCGCGCCCACACGCCTCGAGCAGCACCGACAGCGTGAACCCCCTGACGGCTTCCCGCCCGATCCCTTCGCCGAGCCGCAACGGGCCGGCCTGGCGCTGCCGGACTCCGGCCCGACGCCGCAGCCCACGCAGCGCATCGCGGACCACGACGGCACCGACGGGGCATGGAACGTCGAGAAGGTGATGGGCCACCGCCAGCGAGGACAGGCGCCGGGACACGGTCGCCGGCTTGAGCCGCCGCGCCTCGCAATAGTCAATATAGGCGACAAGCCGCGCTTCGTCGGCGGGCAGGCCGATCCCGCCGCGCTCGGCCGAGAAGCGCGCGTAGCAATCGAGATCGACCGCGAGCGCCTTGATGCTGGCGGGCGCCCGCGCCTCGATGCTCTTCTGGAAGTTGAGTTCGACCAGGCTGGCGCCTTCGCCTGTCAGCTCCTGAAGCAACTCGACGAGCTGGACCGCGCGATCTTGCGCGGCGCCCGACCGCCGCTGGGGCAGCGGCGCCTCGCCGGGTGCCAGGATCGTCACGATCTCCGCGGAAACCGAGCGCTTGGGCATGGGCAGACGCTCTGTCTGTGCAGCGATCGACAGGACGGATTTGGCGCGCATACCGGGGGACTATAACCCCGATTTCGCCGAAGTCACTATCGATAACACTCTATTATCGATAGTGCAAAAAAGGGCGTGCTAGGGATGGTGCAGTTAAGGCAGTTTAGGTTACCCTTGCGACATGCCCGATTTTTGCGATCCATCGACCCGATTCCATCCGCTCCGATCGGACGAAGATGCGCCGATCGAAGACCTGATGACGGCAAGGGTGCGCGCGGCGCTCACCTGGGGCCAGCTGCAAGGCCGTTTAGCGCATGTGCCCGCGCAAGTTGCGCATCAATTCTGCGCCGCGCTCGCCCGCCTGCTCCTCGTCGAAGCGCTCACGGGTAGCGGCTTTTCCGGCGCGAACAGCTGGTTTTCCGCATGGTTTTCCGGCCTCCAGCCCGTGCCCGACGCCACCGCCCATGTCGCAGCCCCGCCCTCGCTGGTCGCCGACACGCTGCTCGCCGAGCTCTCGCTGTCGGCCTGGGCGCCGCTCGCCGACACGGCCATCCAAATCCGCGCCGCAGCGCATTTCCATCGCGGCGAGGGCGCCCCGCAAGGCGAGCGCGGCGATGCCCCCGCGTTCGCCGTAGCGGAAGCGGCGCGGCTCGCCGAGCCGCCCGCCGACGATCGCGCGGACGACTGGCCCCTCGCCGCGCTCGATCGCCTGCATCGGGCCGCGGCCGCCTCGCCGCATTTCGCGCCCACCGAGCGCAGCTACCAGCTGCTCCCCCTGCCCGCCGGGCCGGTCTCCTTCGAGCAGACGCGGACGGCCACGCCGCTGTGGGCGCTCGATCTCCTCGCCGGCGCCCTGATCGCGCGGAGCGCGCCAGCGACCAGGCCGCTGCCCCTGCCCGGAGCCGTGCGCGCCGAGGCGCTCAGACCCGAGCTCTGGTCCCGCGAGCGCGCCATTATCACGGCCGAGGCCGCCGGCGAAGCTGCGCAGCGGCTGAGCGACCAGCTCGATGCAGCCCATGCGAGCGTGCGCGAAGTGCATGAGGCGATGACCGTCCTGCGTTCGACCTCGCGCGCGCCGCTGCTCTACCGGCTGCTCGCGGGCTTCGGACCGCTGCGCCCGCTCCAGATCGAGAAGGCCCTTGGCGTTTCGAAAAACGGCGTGCGCGATCTCGTCGCCGCCCTCGTCAAAGCGGGCCTCGCCGAGCGGGCGGCGTACGAACATCACACGATCATCCGCGCCCTGCCCCGCGCGCGCCGTGCCACGCTGGCGGCCGAGGGTGAAAGCAGATCCGTTGAAACCAGCTCCGGCGCGACGTTCGCCGCGTTCGACGCGGCCATGGCCGATGTCGAGCGCGTGCTCGCCCGTATGGAGACGGCGCGCGAATGACCCCGGCAACACGGCAAGATAGGAAACCCCGGCAGAAACTTCAAATCGACGCGCCCGATACGGGACTCGCGCCGCCGTTTCAGGCCATGACCTGTCTTTGAACGATCAAAGGAAAGTTCGCGCAAAAGCCCCTGGGAGCGCAAAAAGGCGGTCTCGGATAGGAGGGGGCGCCCAGAGGCCGCCACCACGCCCTACGGGCCTCCTGAGGGCAAATTCGCGCGAAATGCCCAATGGGCGACCGTCGCCGTCCGGCTTTACCATCCGCGCCCATGACCCGGCAGATCGAGCAGGATGCGAAACCTGGGAGCGGCGAAGCAGGCGGCGAGCCGCGCCCGCCACAGATCGCCATTCGCGCTGCAAGCCGGCTCGGCGCAGCCGGCGGACATCGCCGCGCCCACCATCCCCGATGCTTGCAGGTAAAACAGCGCCTCCTGGAAACCACGGCGCTGCGCTGACATCGCCGCGCTCTCCGTCGCGGCGGCGTCTCGTACCGCGCGCGCCAGCGCCGCGCGGCGAGCCTTCAGCCCCTGCATCAAATGGGCACGGGGATAATTGCGCTTGGCCTGCTCGAGCTGCTCGCAGACCATGGTGAGCCGGCGACGCTCGCGGTCGAGCTGCCGCAGGCCGACCCTGGCGATCGCCTCCGCCAGATCCGATAATTGGGGTCCGACGCCGGAAGCCGCCTTTCGCGGCAGGCGTGCCGGCTGCGCATCGAAGCGGAAGATTTGCTCCCATCGCCCGGCTTTCAGCCCGTCACTGCTGTGGAGCGCCGCCAGCAGCAGATGACGCACCGGAGCGTAGTGGAAGCGGTTGCCGACCAGCGCCGCCCGGTACCGCTCCCAACCTACCCGGTCACCGGGGCGGGCGCCGCGGATTTGCTCCCGCGCAATCATCCCGTTCCACAGCACTCGGGTTTTGACGAAGGCAAACCGCGCCATTTGCGCGCGCGTGCGCGCGACCCGGGCCGCGAGCGCCCGCTCGGCGGCCTGCGTCCGCCCCAGGGCCCTGATCCCCGCAAGATCGGTCAGCAACAGCGCATGACGGTCGCAGAAGGTCGTCACGCGCAAGATCCAGCTCCGCTCGATCCGCCACGGCGCGCCGGACACCAGCCAGTCAAGCCAGCACTGGGCGCAGCCGATTGACCGCAGCGTCAGCGGCAACAGATCGCCGCGCCCACAGCCGACGAACGTCCTAGAAATCGCCTTCGCGGGCACCATCGTCGCCCACGCGAGCCGTTCTACCATCACCTGGCGGCGGTCCGGCACGCCAGCGACCGCCGGCGCCGGCGCGGCCAACCAAGCCGATGCGCGCGACGTGGCCGGTACGCGCGACGTGGCCGGTACGGGCGACACGGCCAGGTCGCGATCGGCGAGCGCCGCGTCGATGCCGAGATGGCGAAACAGCGCTTTGGGCGTGGTCTCATGACGCGCGGCCAGGCGGCGCAGCCAGGATTCGAAACATTCCTCGGGCAGCGGCCTCACCCGAAACGCCAGCGGCTCGATCTCCCGCCCGCTCATTCCGGGCTATAAGGCGTAAACAATTGCAGCGCCTCGGTGATATCGTCCTGGGTCACGAACCGGCGGTCATGCCGCCGCGCGACCTTTCCCGACCAGTGCAGGATGCGCTTGAAGTTCCCGGTGACCCCGCCGCTGGTCCGCCAGATGCGCTCGGCGAACGCGGGTTCGGCGAGATGGTCGGGCTCCTCCATCCCCATGCCGCGGGCCAGCGCGCGGATCAGGCGCTGCGCGGGCTCGCCCGGCTCCCATAACGGCAATTTGAGGATGATTGAGCGGTACGCCAGCTCGACATCGTCGGCGAAGATCTGCCGGGCGACATCGAGGCCCGCCACGACCAGCGGCACATTGCCCGCGCTCATCAGGAAGCGGAACGCATCGAGCGTATCGCGCCGCGCAACGCCGCTCGCGGTCAGGATCACATGGACATTGTCGATCGCGACCAGCCGCGTGCCCTGTTCGGCCAGCAGGTCGACGACCTTCAAATCGGCGGTTTTGTGCGTGTTCGTGCGGATCGGCCAGCCCTGTTTCCAGAGCAGGGCGAGGTTGATCTTGAGCGAGGTCGGACTCGAGGGAATGACCGTGCGCAGCACGGGCTGATAGCGCGCCTCGCCCCAATCGGCGGGCTCGGGAAAGGCTTCGGCAAGGCGGCGCTGCGCTTCGCGCAGGATCGAGGTTTTGCCCATGCCGGACTGTCCGGTGAGCACGATGCAGGTCGGGCGTTCCTCGGGATCGTCATGCGCGACATCGACGATCGTCTCGACCGCGTTCCGCGCTTCTTCGAAATCGATCCAGAAGGAGGGCGCCAGCGATGGCGCGGTCGCAGCGGCGCTCATGTCCGCTCCTGCAACCAGTCGTCTTCGCTGAGCTCGGCGACCGGTTTCCAGTCAATGGGCGGCTTTTCCGGCGCTTCGCCATACCGGAGGTCCGCGAGCGTCGTCCCCTCGCCTTCGCGGCGCTTTGCCTGGCGCCGCGCCGCCTTCGTGCGAACGCGGGCGCGGTGGATTTCCTGATTGGCGGCGGCCACCGCCCGCGCCGTCGCCGCGCGACCGCCATCGGCCTGGTAGGCCCGGCCTAGCGCCCGCACTCCTGCCCTGGCGGCCTCCCAATCCGCCTCCCAGACGTCGGGATAGTCGCCGACAACCGGCAATTCGACATAGCGGCCGTCGAGGTCGGCGTAGATATGCTGGATCGTCCGCTCATCCCAGCTGATCTCGACCCTTTGGCCGATCCTGGCGGCAAGCATCGGGTGCCAGTAATGGCGATATCTGATCTGGATACCCTTGGCATGGACCGTGAGCGACTTCGACGGCAGAAACTGGCGGAACAGTTCGCCCGCATCGACCGACACGGGCAGCAGCGGGCTGTGCTTCGCCGCCTCGCGCTCCCACATCTGGGCCGGACACAGGCCGCCCAGCGCGCTATGCGGCGCGTGATGATAGATCGCGATCTGGCACAGCAGCCAGCGCTCGAATTCCACAAGCGTCATCGCCGCGTCCGCCTCGGCATCATAGCCGTCGCGCGCCGCCACGTTCGATCCGGTCGCACCGGGCAAAAGCCGCAGTTTTCCAATCATCGTGCCGATCAGCCGCTCGATATGCCCGCCAAGATGGGCCGGCCCGGGCCTCCGCACATCGGGGCCAATCCCATTGCGGACGCAGGCGCGCCGGAAGGCTTCGGAGCGATGCGGTTTGGCCTGATCGGCATGCAAGCGCCGGAACAAACCGTGCATCGGATAGCTGACATCGACGCCCAGGTGGGCGAGGGCCGGCTCTTTGGGCAACACAGCGCTCGCAACCGCCCGTCCGCACCGGAATATCGAGGGGTCGCCGAAGCTGACATAGTAACCAAGAATGGACCGGGTCCAGATTTCGATGAGGAAGGTGATCCACGGTCTTCCGAGCTGTTCGCGCCGCAGACTATCGACCAGGATGACATCGCCCTTGGTGTGATCCATCTGAACCAGGTCGAGAAATCCCTCGCTTGCATATTCGCCGGGGTGCGGTTCATGGGCGCTCCGCGTCTTCGATCCCATCGTCGCTTTCGCCCAAACACGGCTCGGAATCTCAGCCAGAAGCCGCTCGATCGTCTTCTCGCTTGGGATCAGATCGGCGGGAAAGCGATGATCTCCGTTGTCCGCGTGCAACAGGCCCCAAATCTGCCGCGCCGCTTCCGCACGCGATGGCGGCACCATCTTGAGCGCAATTTCGTCGATCAACGTCTCGATGGCGGCCCTCACCTCGGGATCGATCCTGTGCGATCCAACAGCGGGTCCACGCGGTTTTGGAGCCAGCGTTTCCGCGACCGGATGCACCCGGAAGCGCGCGGCCAGTGTCCGTATCTGCCGCTCTTTAAGGCCGGTTGCCTCGGAAATCGCCTGAACCTGAGCCGCTGTCACCGGGCCGGAAAGCGATATATGTCGCCGGAAATGGGGGTAGAGAGCCAATCCCGCCTCAAGCGATTTGAGGCTCCGCCGGGGCGCTGGAGACGGCTTGCGCTCAATCACGGAACGGGCTCCCCAATGATTTTTGCTGTCCGCGAAATGTAGCTTATTTTGTCGAACACCGCGACGTGTATATTGCCCTAGACAGAATTACTCGCAGAGCATCCGATGTAATATATTGATATTACATGATATTATTGAAATGTAGCCTATTTTGTCGGCTGACATCACGGCGCCGCGGCGTTAGCAGGTCTCGCCGGCGTGCCGATCGCTGTCGGCGACCTGCAGGATTGGATCGCGGGGCGAAGCGCCCCTCCCCGCGCCTCCGAAGGTCTCAACGATCCGATATCGGTGGCGTCCATTTTCCACCTCGCACTAAGTCGGGACGAGGATGTCAGAGACCCGGTTGGCCGCGCATCCCTCAATGCTCTCCGAACCATCCTCGACGACCGTGCAGAGGCTGAGCGCTATGGTGGAGACGATCTCGCACACTTCGGCCCGCTCTGGCGTCAGGTGAAGTCTGCGGCGGATGCACCCTTCCCCGTCGCCGATCTCCGGTCCATCGCCGAGCGCGTGTTCGCTCTTGCCGAAATGACCGAGCGTCTTCCGGTCGGCGCCTCGGAGGTTGTTGCGATCGACGGACGCTCGTTGGAGCTTCCTCCCCGCTGCCGCGATCGCAACTGGCTCGTCGCGACCGCTCTTCCTCGCATGCTCTACCGCGCTGGCTTCACGAGCCGCATCATCCCCTCACTGGTGCCGCTCCCCAAGTTCATGCCCCCTTCCCCTGCCGCGCTGACCGGGTTCCTCGCTAAGGAGATCGGGCAGATCAGCGCGGCGGGGCTCCGCGAGCTTTCCGCAATTGAGCATGACGTCGCCAAGCTCACCAATTTAGGTGCAACTCAGCGAAGTCGCCTGCCGCTTCTCGGGCGCCTATTGATCGCCTATCCAGGGCTCCAGGCATCCTCCGTTTCGAAGCTGCTGTCTGTGACACCTCAGGGTGCCCGAAAGCTCCTCGCGGCGCTGCCCACCACGCCTGCCGCGCAGCGCCGGCTGCGGGCCGAATAGCGACCGGGACGCCCTCCGTACTGAAACGCCGTCTCGCTTGTTTTGCTCAGCTCGCCGGCAACAGTTCTTCGATCGCTTTCATGAGCTCGGCCTTCGTGGCGCCGGTCCGGGGCACGATCTTGATCGTGATCCCCCCACCTCTGGCACTGGCATAGCGCAGAATCGTCTTTCCGCCTTTGCCCGTGATCTCTCGCTCGCCAGTCTCCTTCTTCTTTGCCTCAACGGTCGCACGAACAAGTCGCTTCGCCACCTCGGGTCCGGTCAGACTGGAACCACCATTCCTACGCTCGGCCTCGATGCGCTCGGCCTCGTCTCGCATTCGCTTCAGAGTTTTCGGTTCGCTGGTCAGCGGTTTGATATCGCGCGCCACTCGAACGGTAATGTCGTGGGTGTCCGAAAATGCCGCCACGATCTCCTCAGGAAGCCTCGCAACATCCAGCAGGCGGCTCAGCCATGACCGCGAGAGGTTGAGATGCTCCGCCATCTGGGACTGGGAGTTCTCGTAAAACTCCGACAGCGCTCGCGCATATTCCTTTGCACGCTCCCAGTCTGAAATGTCCTTTCGCGACCGATTTTCAACGTCCGAAACCCGGAATGCCTCTTCATCCGTGACGGTCTGGATCGTGACGAGATAATCAAATTCTGGATGATGATGTTCGCGGAGCCACTGGACGGTCCACCACCGGCGAACGCCAGCGATGATCTCATAATCGTAGTCAGGATCGTCCTTCAGACGACGCACGATCGCCGGGATGCGCTGCCGCTTCGCCGCGAGAAAGGAGTCGATCAGATCGCGACAGCTCTCTTCGGACAAATGGTCCAGGTCGCGATTGTGCATCCGCCAGGGACGGCAACGAGCCGGGTCCACCCACTCCGTTCGATCGGTAACCGTCTTGCCGCTCGCTATCCGCGCCAGGGTCTGGCTTCGGCTCGCCATGATCCCTTCCGAGGGGCTCGCATTGTCAAGCTCGGCCTCATTATCCAGGCCTTCGGTGAACATCGAGCCGAAGCCCTTATTTCCTTTTGTCATCGGCTCGCTCCTACTCGAATTTCCGGCATCTTGGAGACCCGATTTGTTGGTCTGTTGCCACGTGGCAACAAACCGAAATTCGCCTCGCCTTCGGCTCCCCTTTTCTGAGGGAAAACTGATCCTGGAATTTGGCTCATGATACTGTTTATAAACGCTTTCCTTGCTCGGTTGCCACGTGGCAACAACGCATCATTCTTAGCAGATTTCAGCCCCATAGACGGCGAACAATTGCCCGCTGTTGCCACGTGGCAACTGCTGCTCAAAGCTGCCCCCCTGCCCGGCTCGGCCAGGTCCGCAAAACGTCTTCTTCGATGTCTCGGCAAACCTCATTCAGATGCCTCATGCACCGGTTGTAAACCTCGTGCGAAGTGACGGGCTTTTCCAGTTCAAAGACCGTCTTCATCCGCGAGCTGGCATTGTCGATCTCCGCACTGGTGACCATCACCGAAGAAGACATTGAGCCTCCGAAAACGCTCCGCATCATCGAAAGTATCTCACGATGCATCGACTTGCTGTCGTCGACCCGGCTGCCGACGAGACGGATGAAATTGTAAGCCGGGCGCCCCCTCCCCGCGAGCTGCTCGAGCTGCTTCATCGTGGTCTTCGCCATGTCGATAAACGACACCGTCGATGCGAAGTCGACCAGGCTTGGCGGCACGGGGATCACCATCGCATTGGCTGCTTGAAGGACCGCCATGGAGACCATGCCGAGTGCTGGAGGCGGATCCATGATCACCACATCGTAATCTTCTACCACCGAGTCGATGGCCTCGGCGATCAGGTCGATGATGTTCAGGTTCTGATTGCGCGCGAGGTAGCCGGCGATCTCGTATTCGAGATTGTAGAGCCGCAAATTCGCAGGGATCAGATCGAGCCCATGGAAGTGGGTCTTCCGAATGATCTTTCGCACACCCAGCAATTCCGGGTTATGGAAATGCCCATAGAGCGTGTCGTCCTCCTCCAGATCGACGTCTGGTCGGTAGCCGAACATCATTGTCGATGAAGCTTGGCTGTCGCAGTCGATAAACAGCACACGATAGCCGTTGATCGCGAAGTGCTGAGCCAGGTGCAGCGCGATCGTGGACTTGCCGACACCGCCCTTGAAATTGCAGACCGAGAGAATGGCGGGTGGATCTTCCGGGCTGCGCCACGGACGCGTTCCGAACACCTCACGCATATGATCGAGTTCTTCGAGCGTATATTGGACGCGATGACCGGAAGCCGTCCGCCCACGCTCCGGCA
Source organism: Sphingobium amiense (assembly GCF_003967075.1). Classification (NCBI taxonomy): domain Bacteria; kingdom Pseudomonadati; phylum Pseudomonadota; class Alphaproteobacteria; order Sphingomonadales; family Sphingobiaceae; genus Sphingobium; species Sphingobium amiense. The sequence continues at coordinate 220 of NZ_AP018665.1, read as the reverse complement.
AACGCCCGTCGCGTTCAGCTTCTCGGATCGCCGACGCGGTGCGTCCGACAAGTGATGCAGCCTTGGAGATAGGGAAGGTGGGGGCTCGCTTCTGCCCTGTCTCTGGATCGACCGCGCTGTCGCGGATCCGCTTGAGGATCGTGAGCGCTTTACGGTGAAGCACATCCAGGCCACCTTCCAGAAGGTCATCGGCGGGGACATTTGTGGGATCAGTGGCCAT